>CAZVEE010000040.1:0-3485 GCA_964625525.1 uncultured Alphaproteobacteria bacterium
TTAGCGCGCTTTCCGGGCGGAAAACCGCGCACACTTTTCCTGAAAGCGCTCTAGCGTAAGTCTTTGATCAATCCTGCCGGGATCTCAATGGCGATCTCGTCTTCTCCAACTTTGCCCTGAGGAAGACGGTTTTGCATTGTTTTATCGATAATTTTCCCAATCACGACGAGCCGCCCATCTTCTGTCTCAAAGACACTGGGGCAACTGCCGTTCGCACATAAAAAGGTTTCGGGTGTGATCTCTTTAAGCTGGTCGTCAGACATAGACATCTCCTACAGGGTTACTAGTAGTGATGTGGAATGATCTGATACCCATCAGTACAAATGGGTTGGTTTGTGGGTTAAAGGACGTGCGCGGCAACGCACAGCGGTATGGTCCATCATGGCGCCACAAAAAACAAGGTGAACACCACTAGTAATGGGATGAGCAGATACAGCAGGCACAGGCCCGTGGGGGAGGTAGAGATTTCGTGGATGGGGAGCCCGAAGGCGTAGAGGCGAAAGCGCTCATACATAGAGTTACTGTCGCCATCGATCACCAGCATGATGGGGATCATGGTGCCGTGGTGATTGATGAAGAAGGTGAAAGCATTCTGCATGGAGAGCAGATCGCCGCCACGTCCGACCACGACACCGTTCAGGATCACCTGGTTACCACTCGCCAGATTTTCGTGCTGGATGACATAGGTTTGCCCCTGGATCATTAGGGACCAGTGGGCCGCGCCAAAGCGATCGGCCGCTGCGCTCAGCACCTGGATATCTTGCGGCCCGATGGGCGCGGATAGTCTCGTGGTCATACCCCGTCCCCCTAACCAAAAGTTTTCCTTAATCAGATCGGTCTGGCAAGCCGCGTCGTTTCTGGAAATGACGTGAGGTCAGAGACGCGCCAGACGGGGTGACCGGCCGTTCAAACGACCAATCGGAGTGCTGATTGTGTCACTTCGGGCCGCAAGGGCCTCTCTTTTGGTCCAATTGCCGGCATTGAACCGGGAAACAGGCTCTCTTTCCCCATGAACGCGAGGTCATGACGCCTCAGCAAGCTCAATCCGATCATTTTTCCGCTTCGGATAGCGGCCCGCTTCTTGCTTCGCGTTTCGCTACTTGCCGGAGGAGGGGGCCTGATCGGCAAAGCAGGGTGAGAGCAATGGCACGTCAGTTTTCGAGCATGCTTCGAGATCGGATCGAGGCGGAGATGCCGGACCTGGAGGCGCGTGAGCACGCGCCGGAGGCTGGTAATGACAAAGATGAAGGCGCGACCGCCGAGACAGATGCGGGGCAAGGCGCGCCAGTCTGGACCTTACGCTTCGCGC
Source organism: uncultured Alphaproteobacteria bacterium (assembly GCA_964625525.1). GTDB lineage: Bacteria > Pseudomonadota > Alphaproteobacteria > JAJFIK01 > JAJFIK01 > CAZVEE01. The sequence goes on from CAZVEE010000040.1 coordinate 1,310, forward strand.
GGGCGCGGGACGGGGACCTCGATCCCACGGTGGACGCGGCGACCGATCCGGTGACGCCCGAAGCCGCCGCGTCAGCGCAAGAGGCGGCGGTCGTGCTGCCGCTGCGTGCTGATCTTCCATCCGACTCCGAGGTCTGTGATGAGGCGGAGACGGACAGCGCGGCGCCCGCCGTGTCAGCAGAGCCGGACGACGCCCCTCCCAAAGACGCAGCGCCCGAGACAGAAGCCGCGGCGCCCGAGGCCGACGAGGTGGCCAGAGGGCCTGCACCAGCGGAACCGCGAGAAGAACCCGCGACATCGGAGAGAGCTGCGGTGGACAGCACAGCAGCAAGCACTGCGTCCCCTTCTCATGATCCGTGTTCAGAAGACCCCGTCTCGCGGGATGCATTGGTTCAGGCGCCGCATGCTCAGGACGATTGGGAACGCTTGAACGGCATGTCCGATACGGATCTCGAGCGCAGTGTCGCAATGGGCCTGTTCGGTCCGGCGGCCGATCGCAGGGTGCGCATGGCGCTGGCTATTCGCAGCTTGCGCCGGCAGGAGCGCACCCAGAGCGAACTAGCATCGCTGCGCGCGGCGGCGGAAGAACAGCGCGATGCCACCGACCGGGCCGCCGAGCGCACTGCACGCGCCGTCAGTGCGAGCCTTGTTGCCGCGTTAATGGCATTTCTGTCGGTTGGCGCGGCGCTGGTCATGCTCATGACTCAGTATGGACTGCTCTAAGGCCTATGGTGGCGGGTGCGGCGTTGACCGCGCCCGCCCAATCGGCGTAAAGCCACCACTTGAGGGCCGTCCCGAACGGCGTAGACACGTTCTTGGGACGTGCGGCAGAGGAGGGTGGCATGACACAGCGCGGCACGGTCATTGGTGGGCTGATGGCTTTGGGCCTGGCCATGGTGCTGAGTGGCTGTGGCTCGACGCCGTCGTTTCGCGATTCTTACGCTCAAACGGTCCCTTACACCGTTCCCTCCCGCATGGCTGACGCTCCCTTGGCCCTGACTGAGGAAATTGATCTTTCAGCGCGAGGGGAGGGCGACGTGGTGACGATTGAGTTTTACAAATCGGATACTGAACGCTTTCGTACGGAAGACGGCTTTTGCTTTTTGTCTATGGTGAACGGATTTTCCAGTAACGGAAACTGGGCACGCGTGGGAACCGACGCTCGGGGCTGGTTTTTTCGTGTCCGCTCAACGGGTGACGCGGTTAGCGCCAGCGCCCGCTGTGTTGCCCTTTAGGTCATCTGACACACATTCATCCCCGTCATACACCAACCGTACTGAAACGCTTGGCTTTCTCGTCAAGATATCTTTAGGTTTTTGGCGTAGATTGATGACGTTGGTAAAGCCATAGGCTATAACCCGGGTCGTCGAGTCCTCATGGGGACTTGGTCTTCTTCTTATGTCCGCCGAGGGTCGGGACCGATGAGGACCGTTTTCGCGGCACGCCAAACCGCCGTTTCAGCCTGATGCAGCCGGACTTTGTGGTCCGGACCGTAGAAGGTGATGAGGCGGCCTGTATGTGTGATGCGGGGCCATGGCCCTCCGTGGTCGGACTGCCTGGTGGATGAACAACGCGCCGTGCCTTGCTCAACGAGAGGGGGGCCGTGCCAGCGCAAGGTGAAATACAATGCGTCGATCCCTGATGGCCGCGGTCAGCGCGGTCGCTCTCATCGCTGGTGGAGCGGTGGTCACTCCAGTTCTGGTGCCTGATGCGCAAGCGCAGCCAGCGCCGCCGCCGCCGCCTTCCACGGGAGCGGGGCAGACCTTGGCGCTCAATCTGCTCGCCGCCTATGAGGCCGGAGCGGACAGTGCAAGTCTGGAAGCGCTCGCGGCGGATCTGGCCTCCCAAATCGAGCTGGCGCTGGAGTCTGGATCGGTTGACGCCAACGAGGCGGTGCTGGCGCTGGTCTCGGCGCTCGGCGCGTCGGACAGTTTCGTAGCTCAGGATTTGATGGGGGAAGTGGCCGCCGTGGTGGTGAACCAGGCCGAAGCCGCTGGTACCTCAACGATTTCAGCAGAGTCGGTGGTTCAGAGCTTTTACACTTATGCGCCCGCCGAGAGCTTTACGGCCTTTGAATCGACAGTCAACAACACCTCCTTGGCCGCGACCGTGAAAGCGAGCGTTGGCGCCGGTGATGGGGAAACGGTTGATACGGGCCTCACCGATGGTGAAGGCGA
>CAZVEE010000040.1:3585-30311 GCA_964625525.1 uncultured Alphaproteobacteria bacterium
TTGGCGCCGGTGATGGGGAAACGGTTGATACGGGCCTCACCGATGGTGAAGGCGAAGGTGAGGGCGAAGGAGAAGGCGAGGGCGATGACACCGGAGATACGGGTGACACCGGAGATACGGGTGACACCGGAGACACGGGTGACACCGGAGACACGGGTGACACCGGTGACACGGGCGATACGGGTGATAACGGTGGCACGCCGACACCTCCGCCGCCGCCGCCCGTGACACCGCCGGCCGTTGATCCTGGCCAATCCGGCGGTTAATCACGGGGCTGCTGAACCACGATGGGGGAACGTCCCGCGTTAAGCCAACGAGTGGGTGCGGAACTCCGCCGCGTCATCGCCCATCGTGTGCGTGTTCGGCCCGCATCCTTGCCGTTGATGGCGGCGGCGATCGTGCTCGCCGGCGCCATGATTGGCAGTGCAATCCCACGGCTCGGAGCGGAGCTGCGTGCCCTTGGAGCGGTCCCGGTGCTCAGCCGCGAGTTTCAGGGTGAAGAAACATCCCCAGAACGCTTGACCAGCGCCTTGCGCCTGTTGACGGCGCAAGCGCGCCATGATGCGGGCAGAGCGGCCGAGCAGGCACGATTGCAGACATTTTTGGCCTATCGGAGCGACGCGGGCGAGACACGTGCGGCTTTGGTTGATCAGGCGGCACGCGGGCTGCAGATTGCTGTTTCTCGGGCGCCACTCGCCGGACGGGCCTGGCTGCACTTGGCGCAAATGCGGCTTGAGCAGGGGCGCGACGTGGAAAGCGCTGCGGCCGCGCTGCGTTTGTCGCTGTGGTTTGCGCCCCATGACCGATCCTATGCGGCGTTCCGGATTGCCCTTGGACTGGCGCTGGGCGAGGCCCTCGACGAAGAAGCGCGAGCGCTGCTGCGGCGGGACGTGGATATGTTGGCGGTGGACGAACGCGCGGGCCATCCGGCGTTGATTGCCTTGGGGGCAACACGGGACGGGCGTCGGTTGCTGTATGACGCGTTTCGGGGCCAGCCGGATATGCTGCGCCGCTTGGATCGCGGCATTGCCGCGGCTCAGAGCAGGGCGCGATCGCCGGAAGACGGGCCGGCCAGCGTCGAAGACGCTTCTGACCGTGTTGCGGATACGAGGGCGGCGGAAACGAGGACTGCGGATAAGAGGGATGAGAGCGCCCCGACGGATGACGAGACAGAACAGTCCAACGACGCCGAGGGGGCAGTGCCAGACGATGGCGCCGAGCCCGCTGAGGCGCCGAATGCGGATGAACAGCCTGATACGGATCAGGAGCCACGCGAGGACGGGTCTGCCTCTGCCAAGGAGGCCGAGGACGAGGAAGACCGCGACACCGACAGGCGCGGTTTGAGGACAGACCCGTTGTAACGCGCCCGCCCTTGCGATCTCGATCAGGTGCGATCTCAATCAGGTGGCGGATCGTCGCAAGTGTGACCAGCGATCAGGAAACCCCAACAAAGTGGTCGCCCGTTACGCCGGATGCTCTTCGATCTTGCGTTCAACTGCTTGACGGATAACGTAATTTCACGGAATGGAGGAACCGGGTCGCAGCGAGAGATGCCATGGCTCACATGCCGAGGCGCTTCAAGACAGGTCGGCAGGCGCGCAACAGCCGTCTTGGCTGGGGCCGCACCGCTTGCCTCACATCTGCCGCTGCGATCTATCATTGTTTCGCGAGGACTGCTTTTCCCCCAAGCGGTCTCTGTGGACGGCGCCGCGAATGGGCTGTTCCCATCCGCATGGCGCGTCCCCCCACGTCAGCCCCGCCGCATCTGACTGCGGCCCGGCGTTCAATCGGTAGCTTGTCTGTCTTATGAATTATTCCGACCCTCGTTCCGCCTATCCGTTCGGTGACGGAACCCCCGTCCGGCCTGACCCTGTCTTCGATCGGCCACGCGATGATATGGGCCGGGTGACAGAGCTGTTCCAGATGCTGAATGCGCGGCGCTGGATTGTTTTCGGCGTGTTCGCCTTCGTTATGTTCTGGGCGGTGCTGATCGTTTACAACCTCACGCCGCGCTACACGGCCACATCGGTGGTCATGTTCATGCCGCAGGAAAACCGGGTGGTGGATGTGGAGGCGGTGCTGGGCCAGATGGGCACAGACCAGCTCACCATTGCCAATCAGGTTCAGGTGATTCAGTCCCGCTCGCTCGCCGGGCGGGTCATTGATGATCTGGGCTTGGCGCGCGATCCGGTGTTTATGCCGCCGGAGGAAGAGGGGGGCTGGCTTGACCGGCTTGATCCGCGCTCCTGGTTTGCGGCGCAGGCCGCGCCGGATGAGGAACCGGATCGGGATGCGCTGATCGATCGCCTGCTGGCAGGCCTGCAAGCGGGAATCGCCGGGCGTTCGACCGTCATTCGCATTCAGTACACGTCCACCGATCCGGCTCTGTCGGCGCGCATCGCCAATGCCATCGCCGACACCTATGTGAACGATCAGCTCGAAGCCAAATATGAGGCCACGCGCAGCGCCACTGAATGGTTGTCCGAGCGGCTGCAGGAACTGTCAGACCAGGTGCAGCATGCGGAGCGCATGGTCGAACAGTACAAGCTCGAAAACAATCTGACTGACACCCAAGAAGGTCGCTCGCTGGTGAACCAGCAGCTGGCGGATCTGAACGCGCAACTCTCGCTCGCGCGGGCGGCGGAAGCGGAGGCCCGCGCCAAGCTCGGCCAGGCCAACCAGCTCTACAGCCGAGGGCAGAGCATCGATTCCATCACCCAGGTGATTTCCTCGCCGCTGATCTCCCAACTGCGCCAGCAAGAAGCACAATTGCTGCGTCGGGAAGCTGAACTCGATAACCGCTACGGTGCACGGCACCCGCGCATGGTGCAGATCCGCGCCGAACGCCAGAACTTGGCCCAGAAGATCGACCAAGAAGTGCAGCGGATCATTCAGCAGATGCGCAACGAGGTCGCGGTGGCCGAGGCACGGGTGCGCACCATCAGCGTTCAGGTGGAGGAGATCGAGGAGGAAGCGGCCGTTCAGAACAAGGCGCGCATCGACCTGCGGGAGTTGGAGCGCACCGCGACCTCCAGCCGGCAGCTCTATGAGGCGTATCTGAACCGTTTCAAGGAAACGAAGGACCAGGAGGGTATCCAGACCTCCGACGCCCGCGTGATCTCCACCGCGCGCGTGCCGGCCGGGCCCAGCTATCCGCGCAAAGGCATGATCTTGGGCGGCATGGTGCCGGCGGCTCTGGCCCTTGGTCTGATGCTCGCCTTCCTCGTGGAGCGTCTCGACAATGGCTTTCGCCGCGCCGATCAGGTGGAGCAGGCGTTGGGGCTACCGGTGCTTGCCACTGTCAATGAGCTGGAGCGCTCCGTTATTCAAACCGGTGTGAACGTCACCGAATATCCCGTGGACAAACCACTCTCCTCCTTTTCCGAGGCCATCCGAGGGTTCCAGACGTCGCTGGCTTTGTCGGATGTGGATCATCCGCCCAAGGTGGTGCTGGTCACCTCATCGGTACCAGCGGAAGGCAAGACCACCTTCGCGATTTCCTATGCCCGCATGGCGGCGCAGAAGGGCCAGAAAGTCATCGTGCTGGACGGCGATTTCCGCCATCCCAACGTGATGAAAGCCATGGCGATGGAAGGTCCTGAGAGGGGAGCGGTGGAATATCTCTCGCAGCAGGCAGAGCTTGAAGACGTGATCGTGCGTGACAAGCTCACGCCCATGGATGTGCTGCCGGTGGTGGCGCGGGCGGTCAATCCGCCAGACCTTTTGGCCTCCCAACGGATGGCGGATCTGCTGACCAAGCTGCGCGAGATTTATGATCTGGTGATCATCGACAGCGCGCCGATCCTGCCGGTGCACGACACCAAGCACATCGCCCAACTGGCCGATAAAGTGGTGTTTGTGGTGCGCTGGGAACAGACGCCGCGCAATGCCGCCATCATGGCGATAAAGGATATGCGTGCGCTGAATTTCCCCGTGGCCGGCGCCGTGCTCACCCGCTCCAATCTGCGTCGCCACGCACTCTACAGCTACGGTTATTACAATTACGCTCAGTACAAGAAGTACTACACGGACTGATGGGGAGTGGATGGCGCCGCAGGCTTACGGCTGGGGCCATCGACGTGTCACCCCCTGGCCGTGTCGTGCTGGAACCGTCCTGCCGCCAGGCAGCAGGACGACCAAATTTCCCTCGGCGATATCCATTTGACTGGCCGTGAGCAGCCCCGCGGGATCGCGGGAAGCAACGCGTAACACCGCAGTCGATGTGACAAGGGCGGTCGATGGCGTCGGCGGTTCGGTGAGGGGAGTTCTCAAGGCGTGCACCATGATTGGTCAGCACCAGATCACTGGGCGAACCTGACCCACGGCCCTCGATGGGCGCCGTCATGTGGCGGTCGATGATGATCAGCCCCGGCCAATGAGGCAGCCCTGGGAGGCGGCCCCGGCGGACGGACATGTCGAAGCGTGAGAGCAGGTCGAGAGCGGTGCCGTCAGGCGGCATTGCCCCGCTAGAGCCGTTTCACTGAAAACCAGATCATTGAAACGGCTCTCAGTCTTTGGTTTGGCGCGCTTTCCGGGTGGAAAACCGCGCACACTTTTCCTGAAAGCGCTCTAGGCTTTGCGGGTCAGGCGGTCCTCGGTCACCGGCGCCGGAGTGACTTGAAGACGCGGTGGTTCCGGATCGCGGCGCAGCTCAGCGGTACCCGGATGATAGGCCGGCACGACAGTGCGCAGCATGCGCCGGACACCATCATTGTCGGCATTCTGCGCCATGACTTCGATGTCCGAGATGGCCTTGGCGAGAATTTCCAGATCGGCGGTGCGGGGCGAGGCGACGAGCAGGCGATCCTGGCCCGACGGCACCACTTCTTCCGCGTCGTAGATCAGTTCCTCATAGAGCTTTTCGCCCGGACGCAGGCCCACCACCTCGACTTTGATGTCGAGATCCGGGCGTTTGCCGGACAGCCGGATCATTTGATGCGCCAGATCAATGATACGCACTGGCTCGCCCATATCGAGGACGAAGATGCGCCCGTGGTCGATGCCGTCGGCCAGGCCGGTCTTGGTGGCTTGCAGGATCAGCTCCACCGCCTCAGGGATCGTCATGAAGTAACGGGTGACGTCAGGATGCGTGACCGTCACCGGGCCGCCGGTCTCAATCTGTTTCTGGAACAGCGGCACTACCGATCCATTTGACCCCAGAACATTACCAAAGCGCACGGTAAGGAAGCGCGTGGCAGAGGGGCCAGAGGCCACGTCGAGGGTCTGGCAGAAACTCTCCGCCAGGCGCTTCGTGGCGCCCATGACATTGGCCGGGTTCACCGCCTTATCGGTGGAGACCAGAACCATGGCCTGTGCGTTCACATGGCGTGCCGCGTCGGCCACATTGCGCGTGCCCACCACATTGGTCAGCACCGCTTCGCAGGGGTGGTGTTCCATCATGGGGACGTGCTTCAAAGCGGCGGCGTGGAAGACGATTTCCGGGCGCAACGTTTCGAACCAGCGGAACAGCTGATCCCGGTCGCGCACATTGCACAGCAGTTCGCGGCGCGGTTGCTCTGGCAGGGTCTGTGCGATTTCGTTGTCGATGCTGAAAAGCAGGTATTCGGAGTTGTCGAGCATGGTCAGCTCGCAGGGGCCCAAGGCGGCAAGCTGGCGCACCAGCTCCGAGCCGATGGAGCCGCCGGCACCGGTGACCAGAACACGGCGCCCTCGGATCAAATCAGCAAGGCCCGCCCGGTCGAGCTTCACCTGCGGCCGGCCCAGCAGATCCGACAGGTTGACCGGGCGCACCGGATCATTGCGGCCGTCTTGCATATCAATGCTGCGGGGCAGGCGGGCCAGTGTGAGGCCGTTTTCCACGGCCAGATCCAAGAGCGCGCGAATGCGAATCTCGGGAATGCTGCGCTCGGCGAGCACCAGCTTGCCCACATGAATGCCATTGCTGGCCAGGCGCACAATCACTTGGGCCGCGTCATCCAGCGTGCCCAGCACTTCCACATTCTGAAGGCGCCGGTTTCGCAGGGACTCATTATCCGTGAGGATCCCCGCGACACGATATGGGGAGTCAGGCGTGCGGTTCATCTCCCGAATGAAGCTTTCAGCCCGGTCGCCGACACCGATCAACAGTACGGGAATGGTATCCTTGCGAGTTGAAGAGCGGAAAAAGCCGCTCAGCATGTCGCCTTCCCACGCCATGCGTGTAATCATCCGCGGCCATACGAGCAGCGCGACCATCAGCAGCCACAACAGCGGTAGGGACGATCGGGGCAAGGCCTCGCCGCGTGTTGTGAGGAATGTCACAGGTAGGAAAATCAGAACGATGAGCGTTGCCGCGCGCAGCAGTTTCACCACATCGGTGAAACCGGTGTAGCGCCAGAACCCTTGGTAGAGCCGCTCGATGTAGAAGACAGGCAGCGCGACGCCCATGAGCAGCAGCGCATTCAGCATCAGGACCGAACTCGTGCCCGCCTGTCCGTCCAACAACGGCGTGATGGACAAGCCGTAGGCGATAAACAGGCTGAGCAAATATGCCACCGCCGTCATCGCCACGTCGTGAGACAGCACGGCGGCTTTCTCCAGGAAGATCCGGAGTGTGAGACCTGAACCGTGAGCAACCATCTTCAAACCCCTTGATGCCCGCCGGGATCTTTCGACCCCTGTTCCTTACATGGCGCGACCCTGCTGGATAACGCGGGCATATCCTGACCCTGCCCTTGGCTTAACCATTGGATGGGTCTCAATCTGTCGGTGTCATCCTGCCTTTGCCGTGTGCGGGCTTCGTGCGCGTGCCTGACACCGGGCCTGGTGCCGAGGCAGCGTCGTGGCCCACCTTCTCCAGACCCGATAAGGGCCGGAGACCGTCTGCCGCAAGGCGCCACTGTTCTGTCATGCGAGCGAGCGGGTCTTAACCGCCTAATGGCCAATCTTCCGTTCAGAAACGACCACCAGACAAAGCCTTGCGTGATCAGGACGTTAGTCCGAGACGCCGCAATTTTCAAAGACCATGCACAGATAGAACGTGCTTTGTAGCAGCGCGCACGGTTAATGCAACGGTAAGGTCGAAACTGTCCGAATTGTTCACATGTTTATCTACGCCTCGTGACAGGGTTTGGTGTGCAACACTGTGATCCTGCACGCAGAATCGTCATGACGCCTGATCATCCGCGATCTTCTACTTTGACAATGCGGCAAGGGTCGTTAAACAAACGTCATCACGACGGCGCCAAACTGTAGTGGTTCCGGCCCGATCGCGATGATCCTTCGCGTGGTGATGATCTGCAGCGGACGCGAGAGCCAGCGGAGCAAAAAAGCCGGCGGAGCAAAAAAGCCGGCGGTGCGAAAAAGCCAACGGTGTGCACCGGCAGGATGTGTTTCCAAGACGGTCATGTGCCGCCCGGAAGCGACCCTCTGGATCTCAAGAGCAACAGCACGAGCCAGTTATGTCTGATCCTCAGCAACCCATTCGGGTGATGTGCGTGTTTGGCACGCGGCCCGAGGCCATCAAGATGGCACCGGTGGTCACGGCGCTGAACGCGGCGCCGAGCGTGGATCTAAAGCTGTGCGTCACCGGCCAGCATCGCGCCATGCTTGATCAAGTGTTGGCTTTTTTCGGGATTGTGCCGGATTTCGATCTGGCAGTGATGAAGCCGGGCCAGGATCTCACGGATGTCACCTGTGCGGTGCTCATGGGCTTGCGCCGGGTTCTGACGGAATGGCGCCCGGACCGGGTGCTGGTCCATGGCGATACAACGACGACCATGGCTGCCTCCTTGGCCGCATACTATGAGCGTATTCCCGTGGGCCATGTCGAAGCGGGCTTACGCACCGGCAACATCTATGCGCCGTGGCCAGAAGAAATTAACCGACGCATCACGGGAGTGGTGACGGACCTGCACTTCGCGCCCACCGAGCGGGCCCGCGCTATGCTGGCGGCGGAAAATGTTTCGGCGGAGCGAATCGCGGTGACCGGGAACACGGTCGTGGACGCCCTGTTCATGGTGCGCGACCGATTGGCGAGCGATGCGGCGTTGAAGGCTGACGCTGAGGCAAAAGTGCCCTCCATCGGCGGTAACCGAAAGCTGATCGCGGTCACCGGCCACCGGCGCGAAAGCTTCGGCGGTGGCTTTGAGAGGATCTGTGCCGCGCTTGCGCGGTTGGCGGCGCGCGAGGATGTGGCGGTGGTCTATCCGGTCCATCTCAATCCCAATGTGCGTGAACCGGTTGAGCGGCTGCTGGGCGGTTTGAGCAATGTGCATCTGATTGAGCCGTTGGACTATGTGCCGTTCGTTTCGCTCATGAGCCGGTCGCACCTGATCATCACCGACTCTGGCGGTGTGCAGGAAGAAGCGCCCTCGCTGGGTAAGCCGGTGCTGGTCATGCGCGATACCACCGAGCGTCCGGAAGCCGTAGAAGCGGGCACGGTGCGGCTCGTGGGTACGGATACCGATCTCATTGTGGCGCAGGCCGAACGCCTGCTCGACGACCCGGCCGCCTATGACGCCATGAGCCGGGCGCACAATCCGTATGGGGATGGCCTGGCCGCCCAGCGGATCGTGGAAGCGATTTTGGCGTCACGGCCCCAACCCCCGCGATTATAAGAGTGCGATCCATGTCCCAAGAGCTTAACCCGCAAGAGCCGACCCCGTTTGAGCGTATCGCCATTGTGGGTCTGGGCTATATTGGCCTGCCGACCGCTGCGGTGATTGCCGCGCGGGGCGTGCCGGTGCTCGGCATCGACGTCAAAGCGGAGGTGGTGGACACCATCAATCGCGGCGCCATTCACATCGTCGAGCCTGACCTCGACACCATGGTGCGCGAGGCGGTGGCGGCCGGCACCTTGAAAGCAAGCCAGACCCCAGCCCCGGCCGATGCCTTCATCATCGCCGTGCCGACGCCTATCCATGCCGATCACTCCGCCGATATCAGCGCCGTGCTGGCGGCCGCGCGGGGGATTGCGCCAGTGCTCAAAAAGGGCGATCTGGTGTTGATCGAATCCACCTCGCCGGTGGGCACCACCGACAAGGTGGCTGCGCTCCTTGCAAGCGAGCGTCCCGATCTCGTCTTTCCGCAGCACACGGACGGGGTGGCTGACATCGCCATGGCCTATTGTCCGGAACGGGTGCTGCCGGGGCAGATTGTGGTGGAGTTGGAGCAAAACGACCGGGTCATTGGTGGTATGACGCCAGCCTGCGCGGCGCGCGCCCGGGCGCTTTACGGTCTCTTCGTCAAAGGCGAGTGCATTGAAACCACGGCGCGGGCGGCCGAGCTGTGCAAGTTGTCGGAAAACGCTTTTCGCGATGTGAATATCGCCTTTGCCAATGAACTGGCCAATGTCTGCGATACGCTCGACATTGATGTGTGGGACGTGATCCGGCTGGCCAATCGCCATCCGCGCGTGAACATCCTCAATCCGGGCCCGGGCGTCGGGGGGCATTGCATTGCGGTTGATCCATGGTTCATCGCCGATGCGGCCCCCGATGATACGCCGCTGATCCGGGCCGCGCGCAGTGTCAATGACGGGCGTCCGGGCCGGGTGCTCAGCGCGATTTGTGACGCGGTCGGCCGTGCCCAAGGCACAGACAAAAGCGTCGCGCGCCCGGTCGTCGCGTGCCTGGGACTGGCGTTCAAAGCCAATGTGGATGATGTGCGCGAAAGTCCGGCGCTTGAAATCGTCACCCGCCTGGCGGAAGAAAATGTGGCCCAGGTGCTGGCGGTAGAGCCACATCTGGATACCTTGCCTGCGCGCTTGATCGGTCTGGGCGTCGAGCAGGCGAGCCTTGACACGGCGCTTGCACAGGCAGATGTCATCGTGTTGTTGGTGGATCACGCCGCCTTTAAGGCGGTACCGGCGGAGGCTCTGCGCTCCCGCGAGATTATCGACACGCGCGGGATCTTCGGAGCGGCGGCCCGGCCTGTGCGGGGCCGGGGCCGGGCGCCTGCGGTCCAAGCTGCGCGCTGATCCCTGCTTCTCTTATCCCTCCGGAAACGGCACCTTTATGGCACGCTATCTCGTCACCGGCGGCGCCGGCTTCATCGGCTCTCATGTCAGCGAACACCTGCTGGGCGCGGGGCATGAGGTCATCGTGCTCGATAATCTCTCCAACGGCACGCGGGCGAATCTCTGGCCTGCGGTCGATTTCGTGGAGGGTGATATTCGGGATGGCGCCCTTGTGGCGCGGCTGATGGGCCGGGTGGCCGGGGTCATTCATCTGGCCGCTATCGCGTCGGTGCAGGCCTATCTTGATGATTGGACGGATTGTCACGCCATCAATCTGAACGGCTCGGCGGTCGTGTTCGATGCGGCGGCGCGGGCGGGTGTGCCGGTGGTCTATGCATCCTCGGCGGCGGTCTATGGAGATGTGGCGGCTTTACCGCTGCGTGAAGATGGATCCACGGCGCCGACCTCTTTCTACGGCCAAGACAAGTTATCCTGTGAACTCTATGCGCGCATTGCGCAGCACGCCCAAGGCCTGCGGTCCGCCGGGCTGCGCTATTTCAATGTCTACGGGCCGCGCCAGGCGCCGGGTTCGCCCTATTCCGGCGTGATCTCGAAATTCGTCGATCGGCTCGCGGCGGGCGCGCCGGTGACCCTGTTCGGTGATGGGGGCCAGACGCGGGACTTCGTCTTTGTCGGGGACGTGGCACGGGCGACCATTGCCGCGCTGCATCATCTGGAACAGCAGCCGCAAGACGCGGCGCTGGTGTTGAACGTCTGTACGGGAACCTCCACCAGCGTCAAAGTACTGGCCGAGCGGATCGCTGCGGCGGTGGGCCGGCCCTGCGTGATGACCAGCGCGCCGCCGCGCGATGGCGATATTCGTCATTCCCAGGGCTCGACCACGCGTCTTGAGACCGTCTTGGGGGTGATCCCGGCGACACCGCTCAGCGATGGGCTGGCGCAGACCATCGCCCAGGCGATGGACCAGCCGCGGGCCGCGGTCCGCTAAGGACGAAGGGGCGGGGGAACGGCAATGAAGATCCTGTTTGACTGTACCACGCTGCATGTGGGCGGCGGGGTGCAGGCGGGCCTCAATCTCATTGGTCTAGCGATTGAAGAGCCAGATGTGGAGGCCCACGTCGCCGCCTCGACCGTGCTCGACGGCCAGATGCCACCGAATTGGCGCACGCGCTTGGCGTCTTATGCCGTGGTGGATGGCGCCAGCCTGTTGCAAAAGCTGAGCGTGCGCCGGGAGATGGCGGGGCTGGAGGCGCGCTTGGCGCCGGATCTGGTCTATACGGTTTTCGGACCGGCCTATTGGCAGGCCAGTGGGCCTCACGTGCAGGGCTTTGCGCGGGGCCTGCAATTGCATCCGCGCCTTGCCCGAGCCATGCGCGGCACGCTCTGGTCTCAGGCCTTCGGCTTTATCAAGGATCTCAACATCGCCTGGAGCACGGCCCGCGCGCCTTATCTGGTGGTGGAAACCCAGACTGTGCGCGCCCGCCTCAAAGACCAGTGGGGCGTGAAGCCGGAGCGGGTGTTCGTCATCGAAAACAGCCCGAACCTGCTCTTCGCTCAGGAAATCGAGCGGTTGCGGGCGTCGGAGCCGCGTGAGATCCGCGAGAATGGCCCGTTCAGCCTGTTCGTGCCGTCCGCTTACTATCCTCACAAGAACCTCGAAATCCTGCCGGCGGTCGTGCGCCTCTTGAAGGATCGGGGGGTGGGTGTCGAGGTGATCTTCACGCTTGATGCGGAGTCTCCCGGCTGGCGCGGGGTGGCGCGGGAGGCCGAGGCGCAGGGCGTGCTCGAGTCGTGCCGGGCTGGCGGGTACATGGCCATGGAGACGCTGGCGCGCCATTATCATGCCTGCGATCTGGTCTTGCTGCCGACGCTGCTCGAATCCTCGACGGCCGTCTATCCGGAGACGTTTTTGGCCGGGCGCCTGCTCGCCACCTCCGACCGGGACTTTGCGCGCGAATTGTGTCTGGACGGCGCGGCCTATTTTGATCCTCATGATCCCGCCGCCATGGCTGAGGCGGTGGCAGGCGCACTGACCGATCCTGATCGGCGCGCGGGTCTCTTAGCGGGGGGCGGTGCGGCACTGGCCCGGAACTATCCCGACCGTGCCGCCAAATGGGCCAAGACCAAGACCATGATGGCTCGTGTCGCCGCCGGCGCACCGGCTTCGGCGTGACCCACTCATCGAGGCTGCTGTGACAGGACGTGATCTCGCCAAACGCTTCATGGGACACTGGGTCTGGAACCTGGTGGCAGGCGTGAGTGCGCGCGGTCTGACCATGGCGTTGTGGATTCTCATGTCCCACCATGTCACGGCCGAGATCTTTGGCGCCTTTTCCCTCCTGGCGACCACGTTGACGACGCTGTCGGCGTTCGCCGCCGTTGGGTTGGGCGGGACGGCGCTGCGGCAAGTGGCCTTCTACCGCACCAGTGATCCGCTTATGGCGGTCAAGACCATTTGGATCGCGTTTATCACCATCGGGATTGTCAGTATTCCCCTGTCGGCGCTGATCATCCTTTTCGCGGGGACACTGTCCACGTCCTTGTTCGGTCATGATGGCTATGCGTGGGGCGTGCAGATCATTGCCGTCGCTATGGCCCTGATGGCCATCGCCAATGTGGCCGCTAATGCGCTGGCGGGATATGAGCGATTTCGTGAGCAGGCCCTGCTGGCCATTGTGACCCTGGTGGTGGCAGGCGGCACGGCGCTTTGGGCGGTTCCTGCTTTTGGGCTTGTGGGCGGTCTGGCGGTGCTTGTGGTGATTCACAGCATCAATCTGCTGCTGGCGGTGGTGATGTTGCTGCCAAAACTGCGCCGGGTGGATGTGGGCGGATTGCTGCGAACGGAACCTTTGCATCGGTTCGATGACGGCATCCTGATGCGCTACACGGTCCCCAGTTTTATGGGCAGTATTCTGGTGCCTCCCACCCTCTGGTTCGGCCAAGCCCTATTGGCGCAGTCGGAGGCGGGTGTCGCGGCGGTGGGCACCTTTGCCGTGGCCTATCACTGGCACTTGATCATTCTGTTCCTGCCGGCGGTTTCGGCCCGTGTGGTCATTGCCTTGTTATCCAATGCCATGGGGGCGGGAGATGCGACCACCGTGTGGCGGGTGACCGTGATTTCCCTCGTGGCGCATTTCCTGTGCGCCAGCGTGATGGCGTTGGCGATTGCGGCCCTGCTTCCGCTCATCCTCAGCTTTTATGGTGACGGGATCGACCCTGACGCCATCGTGCCCGTGTTTCACGTGCTCGCCGTGGCAGCGGTTCTGATCAGTTGTAGCGATGTGTTCACCCACTTCATCGCCAGCCATGCCAAGATGTGGGGCTTCCTGGTGCTCAACGGCATCTGGGCCATCGCCTTCGTCTCGGCGGGTCTGTGGGTCGTGCCGGAGGGCGGGGCGCTGGGACTGGCCTATGTTTTCCTCTGTGCCTTCGGCCTCTTGGGCGTTCTGCGCTGCCTCTATGTGGTGATCTTGATCTCGGGCAGCGGTTTGGCGGCCCGCGGCGACACGCCTCTCAAGAGAGAGACATGATGGTATCGGCCCATTTCTCCGGTGTGCGTTTTTGCGAAAGGCGCTGGCTGTGAGCGGGGATCTCCTCAAGACGGGTGTCGGCTTGGCTCGCGTACCAGAGCAGAGCGTCCGCCAGCGCTTGCACCGACTCCGCGGCCACGACCCGGCCGTTGACGCCGTCTTCGACGAACAAATCTCCGGCTCCAACTCTGTCGCTGCAGATGATCCCGCATCCTGCCGCGGCGGCTTCATGCACCACGACGCCGTGAGCCTCCGAAATGCTCGGCAGAACAAAGGCGCTGCACTCAGCAAAGACGGTGGCCAGATCTTCAGGCTGCATGAAGCCGAGGGCTTCGACACCTGGCTGGTTTTCCAGCATGGGGGCAAGCGGACCGGTGCCCGCGACCAGCAGTGGCCACGGGTCTCCTCCACAATGCGCCCGGTAGTGCGCATAAGCAGGCAAGAGCACATCCAGACCTTTGACCTCGACCAACCGGCCCGTAAACAGAAAAGCGCGACGTTTACCCTGAGAACGGCGTTCCGCCCAGGCTCGGGTAAACAAATCCATGTCGCAGGGGAGGCCTGCTTGGTGGATATGCGCTGCGTCGAACCCAAGGCGGCGCGCGAAGGTCGACTGACGCGGGCCGGGCGTCATGAAATGATCACTCAGTGGGCGGATATAGAAGGGCGAGATCAAGCTAGCCACATGCTGGCGCAGAGTGCCTTTCCATTGCGCGTCCGATCCCATGATCCGGGGGCAGACGCCCGCCAAATCCCGCGCAATACGGCGATAGAGCGGTATGCCCCAACCCGACATGAAAAGGCGCTCTGGACGGAACGCTTTGACGCGGCGCACCACCTCGTCATCGGTCTGGCGACCAAGAACAATGTCTTGCGCAACCGGTTCAAATCGCGATTCGTCGTAGGGCGTTTCGGTCATGCTCGGCCGGCGGCAGCGCAGAATTTCAGCGCCTTGCTCCTTCAGCGCGCGCACTTGTGCATTATTGAAGCCGTTCCAGACGGAATAAAGGATGGCGACGCGCATATGATTAGTCTCCTGTTACAATCCAGACAACGCTTTCATGAGCGTTATATCGGGCATTTCGAAAGTATGAAAGGCGTTTTAAGCCTCGTAGAATGTGATGGACCGAAGTCATGAACGCAATTTTCGCCTTTGTATACATCTACATGATCATTTTGATCTCTATTATGCCAGGTATCGTGTGGCCATATACTATTGGTCTGATTGGTAGCGGGATATTCCTGGCGCAGTGTTATTGGGACGATGAAGAGCTGATGTCAGCCAAAATCTTCGTACCCATGGCATACGTTTTTTTCATTTTCGGTGATGCGTTTATGGACCAGTTCGGTGTGGACCACCTGTTCCAATCGGTGATGACCGCGGCAGCGGTTTATATCAATCAGACCATTCTCGCCATTTATCTGGGGCTAACCCTTGGGAGTTGGATGTTTCCTGTTCGCCGGTCCATCGGAAACGCACCCTCCGATTTTACCCTCAAGCCCAACAGTCAGATCATTTTGGTGCTGGTTGGCTTGATCCTCTTGCCCTGGATACTCGCGACTGTCTATATCGGCGCGTTTTCGGGACGTCATGCGGTCGCAGCCTTGCCGATACCCTCGTTTATGCGAGCGATTTTGAATTCCGCCGTCATCTCCTATGCGATGTTCTGTACCCTTTTCATTGTCTATTGCCGTTACGCTTCGGCAGCCGTCTATTTCTTCGGCGGCATGATCGTCTTGATCGCCGTTGCGGCTTTCATCAGCGGCACCCGGACCAATCTGCTCTACACTGCGACAATGGTCAGCTTCGCCGCGTTCGCGTCGTTCCGGACCTTGCGTCTTTCTCAAGTGACGTTGCGTCAGGCTTTGCCCGCAGCAGCGCTTTTGATCGGAGTGATCTTGCTGTCGCAGTTGATGGTGGACTTCCGCAATTCCTTCTATCCAAGCGATACGGCATTCGTGTCGGACGCGGTCGATGTGTACATCGAGGAGGACCCGGTCGCGGCAACGTTGCGCGAGAGTTTTCGCACCGAAGGGATCTTGTATTACAACTCCGTGCTCCAATCGTATTTCATCTTCCGTGACCATCTGTATGGTACGGAGCATCTCGTCACGCTTAGCATTTTTGTGCCCCGAGCGCTGTGGCCGGATAAGGGGGAGTTGATGGGGGCGTGGTTGGTCCGTGCTGCGGACACGCGCACTTATGGAGACGGGCACAGCGGGGCTTTTGGGGTCGGCGGCGCAGCGTTTGCTGATTTCGGGGCCACGGGCGGCGTTATCATGTGCGCGATTTATGGCGTCTTGATTGCGGCGGTGAACGCGCTTTTCCTCAACAGCGTCTATCGGGGCTCACGGCTGGCGGTGTGTTTAGCCTTCCTGCCCGCCTCGGTGTTCTTTTTCATCAGAAGTCCGAGCACGGCGTATGTCCTGTCCGTCGGTTACATCGTGATCGGCTTGGTGCTGTGCCTGCTGGTCTTGCGATCGAACCGCGACCGGCTCGCGATCCGCCCCAGCGAGGCGCCGCCCGTGCCCCAACCGGTGCGTGAACAAGGAGCCGTACACTCATGAGCCAGCCACAGCCCGCACCCAAAGCGGACCTGACCATCCGCAGCTTTACACCCGACGATCTGCCGGCGGTTCGGACCCTGATGGAAGGGGTCTACGGCATGAGCCGCGACCCGCGCTACGACGCCATGCGGTTTCTAGACACGCCCGGAGGACCGAGCGTGGGATGCGTGGCGATGGATGGGCCGATTTGCGCCGGTCTTTCCATGATCTGGCCCATGATCTTCAGCAACGGAAAAAGCGAAGTAAAAGCCGGCCAATCCATCGAATCCATGGTCCATCCGGATTATCGCGGATACGGCCTGTTCGTGCGGCTCGCGTCCCGCGTTTACGCGCGCTGTGCAGAACTCGGGATCGAAGTGATTATCGGCGTGCCAACACAGATGGCGTTCGGTCAACGGATGAGCAAACTCAGCTGGGCTCACGTGGGAGACTGCGGGCGCTATGTCCGACCTCTGACGAGCAAAGGGTTAGTGCCGTTAGCCAGTGTCGTGGACGGGGGGCTGGCGCTGTGGCCGAGGGCATCTCGTACAGTGGCAGGTCTCGCCCATGCCAGGCCATCTGACGACGATTTAGATGATCTGCTCCTGCGGGCCCGGCCAGAGCCAGGCACTTGGTCGGTGGCGCGTTCATCGGCGTGGTATACCTACCGCTATCAGCCGACAGATCATCATCGCTATCATTGGGTCAGCCTGCATGAGGCCGGGCGCCTCAAGGGGGTTGCGGTATGGGGAGAGCCAGGATTACCGCGTACTGTCGGCCAAGGCTCCGCGCGGGTGTCGCGCGCGATTCTGTTTGATCTGGTGGCAGAGGACGCGCCCGCCCGGGCCGCTGTGCTGAGCGCCGCGGTGGCGCGGGCCGGTGAAGCGGGCGTTCATATCTTCTACACGATGGCATGTGGGCCGGAGCATCGTGCCGCTTTGCGCGCTAACGGTTTTATTCGTATTGGCACATCGCCCTTGACTGTGCGCACGCTGACCGCGGCCTGCCATCCGGCCAATCCATTTGTATTCGATACGTGGCGTCTCATTGGCGGTGATTTCGATGCGTTATGAACGGGGGAGGCGCCCATGAGTTGGAAGCAGACGATCAAGGGCGCGCTGGATACGGCACTGGGCAATAGGGCCGCCTTTGCGCTCACGCATCGTGCCGCGCAGGCGATGTGGGGGGCGCCGAGCCTCTACATTGTGAATTACCATGACACGCCTGGTTGGACGGCGGCCGGCTTTGGGCGTCAGATGGCTTTTTATGCGGACCATTTCAGTTTTGCCACTGTGGCGGATCTGGGGCGGGTGCTGGCGGGAGAGGCGGTCTTTGACCGGCCCGGCCTGCTGCTGACGTTCGACGATGGTCTGCGTACGAACTACGATGTGGCGGCCCCCATTCTGGACAGTTACGGCGCTCAAGGGGTGTTTCTCGTATGTCCGGATCTCATCGAGTCCGAGGCTGCTGCGACGCCCGAGGCGGAAGCGGCGCGGGCTTGGTCGCATCTGATTCACGCGCATCCTGACAGTTTGCTGGCTTCGGATCCGCGCGCCTTCATGACCTGGGCGGAAGTGCATGACTTGGAAGCGCGCGGCCATGTCATCGGGTGTCACACCAAAACCCACACGCGGTTGTCCGCTCACCTGAGTCATGCAGATCGCGAGCGCGAAATTCCAGTGGCCAAGGCGACACTGGAAGCGCGCCTGGGCCATGGTGTTGACCTGTTCTGCTGGGTCGGTGGCGAAAGTGAAAGCTATTCCCACAGCGCGGCGCAGGCCATTCGCGATGCGGGCTTTCGCTACAGCCTCATGACCTGTGCGGCACCCGTAAGGCCGGGCGACGCGCCGCTTCAGTTGCAGCGCTACAATATTGAGTCCGATTGGCCGCTGGAGCGGGTGCGCCTTGTGCTGGGCGGGCTTTTCGATGTTCTCTACCGGCGCAAACGGCGTTATGTGGAAGATCTTACGCGGACCGCGTGACGCGTGCTCCACCGCCTGATTATCCCACCCGAAAGGCTCTGACCATGACCGAGTCCACTGCCCCGTCGTTGTCCGCAATGCCGAGCCCGGAGCCACTGGTTCTGTTTGGCTGGGGCGGTCCGTTGATGGCACAGGTGGCGGTGGTCGAGGGTGAGGGGGGGCCGGCGCGGCTCCTGGCGCTCGGGTCCAATGGCGCCGTGCGCTTTGATCAGGATGAAACCGTGGCCACGGTGCCGGCGGAGTTGGGCTCGGATGTGGCGGTGCTTGCGGGGCCGGGTGCGGTGGCGCTTCAGGGCCTGCGCCAGTGTGGGCTGTCACTGGGCGAAACGGTCGTGGTGTTGGGGCTGACGCCGCTGGGGCTGATGGCGGTGGCGCTGGCGCGCCGCATGGGGCTGTCGGTTGTGGCAATCGGCGCGGATACGGGCACTGCGCAAGCACTCGGCGCGACCGTCCTGGATCCGGCGACGGAGAAAGACCTGGCGGCGGCGTTGCGCACGCGCACGGCTGGGCGCGGGGCCGATGCCCTGCTGGTGGCCGCGGCGGACGCGGACGCCGCACAGCGTGAGGCTGTGCTGGGCGGGATGCGCCCGGGGGCGCGGGTGATGCTGGCGGAAGGGGCGGGACCCCTCGACACGGCTATACTCGGCGATGGCGTGGCGGGCCTGTGGCAGGCGGCCGGGGCCATGGCCGATGATGCGGCGGCCGGGCGGCTGGTGTTTCCGCAAGGCTTTGTCCGCTGGACCGTGCGGCGAAACCTGGAAGCGGTGCTCGACATGCTCGCCGCCGGCACGCTTGAGGCCGACCTGCTCAAGCCTGAGACCAGCGTGCGGGCGTCCTCGCTGAAAGAGGCGGACAAAAAACTCAAACCGGCGACGGCGCAGAGCCCGGTGCTCGTGCGCCTGAAGCCGGATCCTGAACCGCCGGCGCCGCGCGGCGGCGCGCCGGCGCCGGCGCGGGCGGCGCCGGCGCCGCTGCATCCGCTGTTTACGGTCGGTGGCGGGGATGGGGTTGGGGCGCAGACGCTGACGGGCGACTTGCAGACCGCCGGCGCGCAGCTCGTGGACACGCCGGATCAGGCCAATCTGCTGGTCGTCGTCCGCCCCCTGAAAGATGCGACCATGCGCGTGGTCGAAGCGCTGACGGCCGGGTCGAACGTGCTGCTGAGCTTGCCGTTCGCCATGAGCGAAGCGGAATGGCAGAGCATCCGCGCGGCGGCGTTGCGCCCGGAAAGCGGCCGGCTGATGGTGGATGTGGCGGCGCGTTTCTCCGATGGTGTGGCAGCGGTCCGCAGTTGTCTTGCGACGCTGGCAGAACCGGCGACCCTGATCGTTACGACTCGGATTGGTGAGGCGCGCATGCATCATGAGCGCTTGCGCCTGGCGGATATCACCGAGGCGGTTGACACCTTGTGTTATCTGGCGGGCGCGCCGGTGGCGGGCGTGGATGTGCTGCGCGCCGGTGACGCGGGCCTCGGCCCCACCAGCCTGACGGCTCGGTTCGCCAATGGCGCGTTGGGCACGGTGCATGTGCTGCCCACCCGCGCGCCGGCACCTGAGGGCCTGCGGGTGGAGGCGTTCTGTGGAGGCCGGGTACTGGCCCTGGAAGAGGGCCGCGCGCTGGAAGGCTATGGCTGGCCCAAGGCAATCCCCGGCGGGGCGCGACTGGATCTGGTGGCCGGGCGCCGGGCGGGCCTGACCGCGTTCATCGCCGCCATGCGCGAGGGGCGTGCGGCGCCGGTCAGCCTGGAGGCCATCGCCGATGTCAGCCGGATTGTCCTCAGTCTGAGCGATCCGGCGTAAAGTCCGCGCGCAGCACCCCGGCCCGGTCCAACGCCGCCCCCCAGGCTTCCGCCGCAGCCACGGTGCCGTTATGAGTCCAATCGCCATTGGCCAGCCGGTAGTACCGACCCTGATAAATGTCCATATCAGCGCCGGGCAGGGCGCGGGGCGTGACGGCGATCACCCGGTCTTGGGCCACACGCAGGGCCGGGCTTGCGGTGCGGCGCAGGCCCGAATAGCTGGACTGTGCGACCAGCCACGGGGCCTCCACCCCGGCGGCGCCAAAGCGGCGGATCAACCCTTCCAGGCGAACCCGGTAAACGGCCGGGCGCAGGCGTCGGTCATGGTCTGAGCGGCCTTGCGACCACAAGAGTGCTGTCGGGCGAAAGCCGTTCACCCGGGCGGCGGCAATCTGCTCCAGTGCATAGGCGGTGGCGCGACTGTCCGGGCCCGTCCAATCCAGAATAGAGGTATCGTGCACGGCGAGCGCCAGCACCGCGACGGGCCGGCCTGTTTCCTCCGCCAATCGCGTCGCCAGCTGGGGCCACAGGCTGCCGGTCTCTCCCGTCGCCCCCAGTACCGGATCGCTCAGCCGGTAACAGCGCCCCTCAAACAGGTTCACCACCTGGTTTGTGTCCGGGCGGGACAGATTGCTGGCGCCATTGGCCAGCAGCCCTTCTCCAAGGCCCACCAGCACGATGGCGCGGGCGGGGTCCGGGCACGGTATTTCGGTCTTGCCGTCCAGCCGCTCAAAGGGCAAGCGGGGCGGCGGCGTCAGCAGCAGGGCCCGCAGGCGCTCCAGGTCCGGGCCCGGAAAAATGCCATAGCGCTCTGCCGCCAAGCCCCAGGCGAACATGGCCATCGCCAGCAGCACCAGAAACACGGCACGCAGCACCGCCCGGCGCAGCAGCCAGCCATCGTCCCATGGGCCATGCCAGGCTGTCGGAAGGGGGGGGCGTTGAGGGCGGTTGCGCGCCATGCGGTCCGTCGGTCTTGGTCTGCACGTGGTGATGGGTCAGTATGGCATGATTGCCAAAGAGCGTGCATGAAAAGCCACACACGACGCCGGCGCAATGGGCACAAGGGGACACAATGGATACGGTCAGTCTGGGCCCGACGGGGCTTCCTGTCAGCGTTGTGGGACTGGGATGTGGCGGCCACAGTCGGTTGGGCCTGACCCAGGGGGCGAGCCAGGATCAGGCGGCGGATCTGGTGCGCCACGCGCTGGATCGCGGCGTGACCTTTATCGACACGGCGGCGGCTTATGGAACCGAGACGGCGGTGGGCCGCGCGGTCGCCGGGCGTCGCGATCAGGTGGTGATCTCGACCAAGGCGTCACCTTTTTGGGATCGCCAGCAGGCCTCGGACGAGGCCCAAGATCTGGCAAGCTTTTTAACTGCATCAGTGGAAGCGAGCCTGACCCGTCTGGGAACAGACTACATCGATATCATGAACCTGCACGGGGTTAGTCCGGCCCAATATGATGCCAGTCGGGACACTCTCTTGCCGTGTCTGGACAAGCTACGCCGCGACGGCAAAGTCCGTTTTCTGGGCATCACGGAATTGTTTCAGCGGGATACGGAGCACGCCATGCTGGAGCGGGCCGCCGCCGACGGTGTTTTGGGGGCGGCCGGCTTCGAGGTGGTGATGGTGGGGTTCAATCTGCTGAACACGACCGCCCGCAGCGGTACTCTGGCCTTGGCGCGGTCCGGGGCCATCGGGACACAGATCATGTTTGCCGTGCGCCGGGCCTTGCGCGACGCGGCCTCGCTCCAGCCACTGTTCGACCAGTTGCACCAGGACGGCATGCTGAGTGCGGACGATGCGGATGCCAGCGCCTTCGAGGCCTTCTTGAAAGCGCAGGGCGCCTTAAGCCTGACTGACGCCGCCTATCGCTTCTGCCGCCATGAGCCTGGGGCCCATGTGATCCTCACCGGCACCGGCAACCGCGCCCATCTGGACGCCAATATCGCCTCCATCCTGGCCCCGCCCTTGAGCGCTGAGGCCATGGCGGATATTGAGCGGCGCTTCACGGCTGTGCGCGGCGTCACGGCCAATGAAGCGCCACAAAAGTGACAGCGCCACAAAGGTGACAGAGCCCCCCTGTTACAACGACGTGCCGCGCCAGATGATGGGGGGGCAAGACTGCACGCGTTCTAGAACCGCGCGTTCGTCCTTGATGTAAAGGGCGTTCGATGAACGCAGATCCGCGATGGGCTGGCTCATGAGACTGCGAGAGCGAGGGTCATACCAACGCCGCTCGAAACCGGCATCAGTCAAGAGAGCCACAACACTGTCGTCATTGGCTTCGGTTTCCACGGCGATGAGCGTGCCCGCGCGGAGCAGGCTGTGGGCGCCGCGCAGCACATGGGCCTCAAAGCCCTCCACATCCAGTTTGGCAACAACGGCGTCGCGTGCGTGGGGCACGTCATCAAGCCGGGTCACGGCGACCTGTCGTACATTTTCATCCGTATCGTTGGCGACCTGATTGACAGTGTCTTGATCTTTGGTGAACGGAATGGTTCCCGTCCGGTCGCCGACGGCGGTGGCCTCGATGTCCACCAGATCAGCAATGGCGTTCACGTCGATATTGTCTTGTAAGTGCCGCACTGTGACCGGGTCCGGCTCAAAGGCGATGGTCCGGGCCCCGCGGACTGCGGATGCCAGCACGGTATAACTGCCCACATTGGCGCCTACGTCGAGAAACACATCACCCTTGCGCAGGGCATGCAGCACGAACGCCATGTCCGCATATTCATGCAGGCCGCAATAGATGTTGCCCGTGGCGCCGAACATGCCGCGCGCGACACGAAGCTGTGCGCCCTCAATCCACGGGATTGTGTGTTTTCCGGGCTGGAGGCGGCTTTTGATTTGCCACTCCAGAAACCGCCAATACGCCTTCCAGGGCTGCTGTCTGTTCAGAGGATGGGACTTTAGGAAGTTGAGAGTATTGAGCACCATGAGGAGGGGCCTCTTACCGTGCCTCCCGCCATGCTTCATGATGCGGGTGCGGACGACACACCGCTGCCGTGCGCTCACCCATGCCGCTTGGGCATATGTGAGCGTTTTATGAGATGAAGCAGGCGCTAGGGAGAGCTGATCGCCGGAGTAGGTATGGGATAGACCGTGCGCGAAGGGACACGATCATGCTTGAAAGGTCTGAGCGACGACGTGGCACTTTATCTGTGCACGAAGGACGATGAACGAAGGACGACGAGCAAAAGACTGTGCGTCGCCTTTAGGCACCCTCATTCACCAAGGTTTGCCGCCCCCTGTCAACGACGTGGCCGACGATATCCTGTGAATCAATTGTGTACTGTTTTGCGACTGCGCCTGCTGGAAGACGGCTCGGTGGGCCCACAATATACGGCTGATTGTGCCCGAGGTGTAGAGCGCAGGATGGTCCGGACGAAGCCAAGCCCCGTCCGGACACAGATAATGGTGCGCCTGTTTAGGCGAGGTCGAAGCGGTCGAGCATCATGACCTTGTTCCAGGCGGCCACGAAATCGCGGACGAATTTCTCCTGCCCGTCTGCGCTGCCATAGACTTCTGCCAGCGCCCGCAATTGCGAGTTGGAGCCGAACACCAGGTCCACCCGCGTGGCGGTCCATTTCACCGCACCGGTGGCGCGGTCGCGGCCTTCAAACACGTCTTCGGCATCCGAAGCGGGGGTCCATTCGATGGCCATGTCGAGGAGATTGACGAAGAAGTCATTACTCAACGTGCCCGGACGATCCGTGAACACCCCATGTGCGGCCTGACCGTGATTGATGTTCAGCATGCGCAGGCCCCCCACAAGCACCGTCATTTCCGGCGCTGTCAGGGTCAGCAATTGCGCCCGGTCCACCAGCAACTCTTCCGCCGAAACCTGGTACAGCCCTTTGAGATAGTTGCGGAAGCCGTCCGCCTGGGGCTCCAGCATGGCGAAGGAGTCCACTTCCGTCTGCTCCTGGGTTGCATCCGTGCGGCCCGGTGTGAACGGCACGGTTACTGCGTGGCCGCCGGCCTCGGCCGCCTGCTCAATGCCCACGCACCCTGCGAGCACAATCAGATCCGCAAGCGAGACTTGCTTGCCGCCCAGATGCGCGTGATTGAAGGTCTGTTGGATTTGCTCCAGCAGGCCCAAAACAGCAGACAGCTGCGCCGGTTCGTTCACCGCCCAGTCCTTTTGCGGCGTCAGGCGCAACCGTGCACCATTGGCGCCGCCGCGTTTGTCAGAGCCGCGGAACGTGGAGGCCGAGGCCCAGGCGGTCCCCACCAAATGGGACACGGACAATCCGGTGGCAGCGATGGAGGCTTTCAGGTCGGCCACGTCCTGCGCTTCGATCAGGGGGTGGGTGACGGCCGGCACCGGGTCCTGCCAGATCAGCTCTTCCGCCGGCACCAGCGGCCCCAGATAGCGGGCGCGCGGACCCATATCCCGGTGCGTGAGCTTGAACCAAGCGCGGGCAAAGGCATCGGCCAGCTGGTCGGGATTTTCGTGGAAGCGCTTGGAAATGGGAGCGTAAAGAGGGTCCATTTTCAGCGCGATATCGGACGTGGCCATCATGGGCGCATGCCGCTTGGCCGGGTCATGGGCGTCGGGCACCTGGTCGCTGGCGGCCCCATCTTTCGGAGTCCACTGCCAGGCGCCAGCGGGGCTTTTCGTCAGTTCCCACTCGAACCCAAAAAGATTGTCGAAATAGCCATTGTCCCAGCGCACCGGATCGGCGGTCCAGGCGCCTTCCAGGCCGCTGGTGATGGCGTCGCCGCCTGTGCCGCTGCCCAAACTGTTTTTCCAGCCCAGCCCCATCTCCTGGAGGGTCGCGCCTTCTGGCTCAGCGCCCACATGGGCCGGGTCACCCGCGCCATGACACTTGCCGAAAGTGTGGCCGCCGGCGATCAGCGCCACCGTTTCTTCGTCATTCATGGCCATGCGCGCGAAGGTCTCGCGAATGTCGCGGGCGGAGGCGAGGGGATCGGGCTGACCGTTCGGGCCTTCCGGGTTCACGTAAATGAGCCCCATTTGCACCGCCGCGAGCGGGTTTTCCAGATCGCGCTCGCCGCTATAGCGTTTGTCGCCGAGCCATTCGGACTCCGCACCCCAGTAGATATCTTCTTCCGGTTCCCAGATGTCGGCCCGGCCGCCCGCGAACCCGAAGGTCTTGAAGCCCATGGATTCCAACGCCGCGTTGCCGGCCAGAATCATCAGATCCGCCCAGGAGAGTTTGCGGCCGTATTTCTGTTTGATCGGCCAGAGCAGGCGGCGCGCCTTATCCAGATTGCCGTTGTCAGGCCAGCTGTTGAGGGGCGCGAAGCGCTGCGCGCCCGTGCCGCCGCCGCCCCGGCCATCGGCGGTGCGATAGGTGCCCGCGCTATGCCAGGCCATGCGAATGAAAAATGGTCCGTAATGCCCATAATCCGCCGGCCACCACGGCTGGCTGTCGGTCATGAGGGCGTAAAGGTCCTGGCGCACGGCCTCCAGGTCCAGGCTTTTGAATGCGTCCGCGTAGCTGAAGGTTTCGCCCATGGGATCGGGGAGGGCGGAATTCTGATGCAGGATTTTCAGATTGAGCTGGTTCGGCCACCAGTCGCGATTGGTGACGTGAACGCGGGCGTGCGCAACGGGGCATTTGGCGGCGGCAGACATGGGGGGCCTCCCTGTGATGGGTCGTCCTCGGACGATGCGGTGCGGGACCCTGTCAATGGGCCCTTCGCTTGATGATGAGTCGCAGGGTACTTGGGCGCTGAGCGCCTGTAAAATTGATCGTATCAAACCATGCCATCGGTTTTATCGATGGTGCAGCGCAGAACGGCGCTTCTCCACGCGGATGGCGACCGCTATAACACCCTTGTTACGAGTGTCTGAGGAGCAGAGGAGGGGATGGTGGAGCGCATGATCTGGATTGTGGTTGTGCTCGCGTTGGTGATGGCGGGCGGGTATTTCGGGCTGACGTCCATTGGTCTGCAAGGGCCGCTTTATACCTTTAACGCCGTGGAGGGCCGTGTGCTCAATCAGGGCCAGCCTATGGCTGGCGCTGTGGTGGAGCGGCGCACGCGTCAGGCCTCCACCGATGCCGTTGTGGAGACTGTCGAAACCAGCCCTGATGGACGCTTTGCGTTCCCAGAGGCGCAGTTCGACTCCTTCTTTACGCGTGTGCTGCCGCATCAGCCGGTGGTGACCCAAGAAATCATGATCCGCGTTGATGGCCAGCGTTATGACGGCTGGTTCCATACGAAATTCGATTACAAGCGGGAGTTTGATGGCGCGCCGCTGCGGTTTGAGTGCGAGCTGACGCGCGACCCGGAGGACAATCCGAACGGCTATGGGATTTGCATCTTGATCAATGATCTCGACGATCCTCGCGCGTCCTGAGCCTGTTATTCGCGGTTGTCCCCTCTACCCTGCGCCCGCGCACTTCGCTATCACTAGGCCGCAATGCAGCATGGCGGCGTGGGCCGGGTGAGGGGATCACCGGTGGCCGGCGCGGCCGGAGGTGAGGAGAGCTCGTTATGACCGCCATCGTCGATATTCGTGCCCGGGAAATTCTCGACAGCCGCGGCAACCCCACTGTGGAGGTGGACGTCACTCTAGAAGACGGCGCGTTTGGCCGGGCGGCGGTGCCGTCGGGCGCCTCGACGGGTGCGCATGAGGCGGTGGAGAAGCGCGACGGTGGTTCGCGCTATGCCGGCAAGGGCGTGCGCAAGGCGGTCGAGGCGGTGAACACGGAAATCTTCGAGGCGCTGGTGGGCGCCGATGTGGATGCGGAACACCAGCAGGCGGTCGATCGGATCATGATCGATCTCGACGGCACGGCGAATAAGAGCGATATCGGCGCCAATGCCATTCTGGGCGTCTCGCTTGCCGTCGCCAAAGCCGCCGCCGATAGTTGCCGCCAGCCGCTGTATCGGTATGTGGGGGGGGTAACCGCGCGGGTGCTGCCGGTGCCGATGATGAACATCATCAATGGCGGCGCGCATGCGGACAATC
>CAZVEE010000041.1:0-4623 GCA_964625525.1 uncultured Alphaproteobacteria bacterium
TTCAAAATCCGGTTCTGGTGACAGAGTGTCGGTTCGAGTCCGACCACCCGCACCATCTTTTCTATCTCACGGCAATTCGCTTTGCTCATGCCTCCGATGGGGCGGCGCATCAGCGCCGACGCCCGGTCGGGCGGGTTCGATGTGTTCGAGGTCTCTCCGCCGAGGCGCACCATATCATCTCTCCCATGGCCGTTCGCTGCGCGCGCCTCTAATCGGGCGACCCGACCACTCGGCCCAGGCGCACCATTGGGATTTGAGGATAGGGTCTGGCCCTGCGGCCGCCGGTTACAGAGCCGGAGCAGACACGCCCAGTGAGGGCTGACGCGCCGCATCTTCGAGCGCGCCCAGAAACGGCTCAGGCACATGATGCTGGGGCGACAGGCTGAACAGCCGCGCCAACGCGCTCTCCTCATCAAAGCCCGGATCATCTGCCCGCAAACGCGGCATCAAGGCCGCCACAGTGGATGTCTGTGCCCATTCTGGCCGCCGAGCGATAAGCATCATAACCGTTCGGCACTCTTCGACCGTGCCGACGCATTCCCAGGGCTTCACCGGGCGCAGACCCACCAGCTCCTCATATGTGTCCAGCAGCCCCGGCTTATCCAGCAGATCAGAGCGGAAGATCTCCATCAGCCGGGCCTTGGGGATAAAGGGGCTCATGAGCAGATAGGTGAACGCGCATTTGGGGCACTCGCCGCACCAAGTCGGCTCTTTTGTGTTCCCGATACGGAAATTCCGGTTACAGCTCATAAAACGATCATGCAGATGCGGCAACCCCGCCAGATGACGGGCGATCCAAAGTTCCGAGACCGGCCGCAACAGAGAGAAGTAATTCGGCGCCGCGCCATCGCTCCGCGATACCGCATCGGCCATCAAAGTCTCCAGCGCGAAAGTCTTTGAATACTGATGATTAACACCATGACCGTCGATCAGGGCGGTATCCTCATCGGCGGACCGTTCATTGGCGAAAATGACGTGGCGCGCCCGCAGCACCCGCGCCGCCAGTAGCGCAATCAGCGAGTTGATGGCGGTGACCGGCACATGGCCATTAAGCGCCCCAGCGGCGTTGGCGGCGCGCAAGGCAGGATCAAGGAAACGGTCCATATAGAGCAGGCCGTCACCGGGATCGGCAACATAGACCGGCTCTTTCATATGCACACGGATCTTAAAGAAATATGCGGCGGATACAGATTGTTTCACCACATCCATGGCGACGTAAGAGTCTTTGCCGCCGCCAAAGCCGACAAGCGCCATCGCGTTGGCGAACGGAGACGCGACTTCAACCTCACCAGACGCATCGGCCTGCCCCGAGCTCGCCTCACGCGGCGCCCGGAACGCGAATGTGAGGGGATAGGGAAACGGCAAGGCGTTCCGCACAAAGAACTCGCCCAACCCTTGTTCATACACCGCATGGATGAGCGCATGGGCCGGCGCGTCGGCCGGTGCGGTGGCGATCTCCACCCGCTGCGCCGCCGCAGCCTTGTAATAGCTGACACCAAGCACACTGTGCAACAGGCTGATAATCCGGTCTCGGATCGGATCCATTCCAGCGGCAAAGCCGTCGAGACCCGGCAACATCACCGTCTCGCGGAATGCTCCGTATGTCTCACAATGATAGAAGAAATCGACCGCCGGCAGATCATCGCGAAACCGCCACTCGGTTACATGAAACACGCCCTTGCCGCCCGCTGCCATGGCTCACCCTCCCCCATGGCTGACCTGCCCGGCCAGCCCTGAACGGGCTCGGGCCAGCGTGCGAAAGCGCTCGCCCCGATCCTCGAAATTGCGAAACTGACCATAGCTCGGCGCCCCCGGTGACAACAACACCACGCCGCCTTCCGGCGTCAGGCGCGCCGCCCGCTCCATCGCCTCCTCCAGCGATGCGCACAAGACGCGCTCCAGCCCCGGCGCATGCCCAAGCGCCGCGCCGCACTCCTCCAACGCCCGCGCCCCATTATTGGGCAGGCCCAACAGCGCCATGACACCGGAGCCCGCCAGCGCCCGGCCCACCAGGCCGTAGTCCTGGGCCCGGTCATACCCCCCCAAGATCAAGGTGACCGGGCGCCCACGATAAACGCTCAAGGCCGCCAGGATCGACTCTGGGGTGGTAGAAATGGAATCATTCACATACAGACGGCCGTGGATCGTGCCCACTTCCTCCAGCCGGTGCGCCAGCGGTGCAAACCCATTGATGGCCTCGATCACGGCCGGCGGTTCAAGCTCATCCGGTGCGATCAGACCCAGCGCCCGGAGGATCTCCAACACGGCACAAATATTCAGGAGATTGTGCTCGCCCCTCAGGCGCGGCTCCACAGGCACCGGGCGCACCCCGTGCCACAGCCCCCCCGCCTGGACATGATAGCCGTCGCGCACACCGAAACAGCGGGTGATCCGGTTGGCTGGCACCTGCGCGCGCAGTGTTTCACTCGCCCCATTCACGATGGCGTCGCGCGGGCACAGCTGCGTCAGCAAACGACACTTATCTGCATAGTACTGCTCAACCGACCCGTGCCAATCCACATGCTCTGGATAAAGATTAAGAATTACGCCCACATGCGGTGCCACCGCCAGATCCGCGATCTGATAGGAGGACAGCTCCAAGACGCTTTCGTCCCGGCCAGGCGCAATATCCAGCAAGGGCACGCCAATATTGCCGCCGAGTACCGCCCCGCGCCCCATGGCCAGAAGCACATGGTGCAACACCGCCGCCGTGGTGCTTTTGCCCTTGGTCCCGGTGATGACAATGCTGCGCGCATCCTGATACCGCTCCAGCCACAGCCCCGCCGAGGTCACGACGGGGACGCCGCATAGACGTTGCAAAACGGGATGATGGTGTATGGACACGCCTGGGCTGCGGAATATCACGTCAAGATGCACATCGCTCGCCGCGTCCGCGCCCCCAGGACCAGTGAGATTGCGCACCGAGGCCAAGCCCGCCGCCGCAAGCTCCCCATCCGGGATCGCGCGATCGTCAAATAGAACGATCTGCTGCACCGCCGCTTCGCGCTTGAGGAAGTCAAGGAATGACTTCCCTTCGCGCCCAAAGCCGATCACCCCGACCTGGCGCGCGCCGCGAACCCGTTCCAAACTGCCTGTCATAATTGTGCCTGCACTGCCCCACCCATCCGGACTGACCCGCCTAGGCACTGATTGGCACCAAATTGAGGCCAGCATCCAAGACGCACCCACCCACGACGCGGCATGGGGCAGCGTGACCGGCACGAACGTCGCTCGCTCCCTCACCCTAGCTCAAGGGACAGCGCCGGACGGACCAAACAAGACCAAAAGCAATTTGCCCATGACGAGTCTGCTAAGCGAGTCAGAGCACGGTGACGTTCAACTCGCCATAGCTCCTCTCAAGCGCAATAGCGTTGCCAAAGGCTTGCTCTACCTCACGGAGGCTATCCGGGCTCGTCGCCATCTGAGCGATGGATAGAACGTTAGCTTGGCCAGCGGAGTCACTCGCCTGGCCTTCGACCTCCCCGTTCCGGGTTCGCCGGCCGATGGCGTACTTTGTCATCAAGTCTTCCTGATGCGTTCGCACCCGCGTGCCACGCACCTGAAATCGTGATTTCCCCTCCTTACTGAGAAGGGCATGCGCTACAAAACACAAAAGATAGTCTTTAGTGGACACCACGCGGTTACGATTTTCTTCAAGTATTTGCTTCGCTTGTTCATAGACATCGTTTGCACGCACACTGCCGACAGATACAGTAGAGGCAACCCCGCTTTGAAGCGTTATATAATCATAAAACACACTGTCTATTCGATTTTTGATGCAAAGAGGCTCCGTATGTAAGTCGAAAATATCGCATTCCTCAAAGACTTGGAACACAAACGATGCATTATTTTTCCCGTAACTAATATCAAAAGAGTGTGTATTCTTGACATTAACCTCATTTGCTTGAAAAATTAACTGTCCTCCGACCTCTGCGTTCAGTAGATTGTGCGGTGCAATCATGTGATTTATTGCGTCAAGGAGGCCGTCCGGATGAAGTCTTCCCCCGCCATTGATACCGTGCGCCAACATCATTTCACGCGCTTCTTGCGCGCGAATGCCCGCCAAGGCCGCAGCCATGATATCTGCAGTTTTTACAAAATCTGCAGTAAGACTATCTAGATCACAATTTAAACGCTCAAAATTACCACCAATCACAATTGAAAAATTCCCCTGATGGCCACTTGACCAGAAGGGAACATGAAGTCTACAACTTTTGGTATCGCCTAGTGACTTCGTAATAGGAGAGACTACCTCCAACGC
Source organism: uncultured Alphaproteobacteria bacterium (assembly GCA_964625525.1). Taxonomy (GTDB): domain Bacteria; phylum Pseudomonadota; class Alphaproteobacteria; order JAJFIK01; family JAJFIK01; genus CAZVEE01. The sequence goes on from CAZVEE010000041.1 coordinate 4,262, forward strand.
GCCACTTTCGATTTCCGAAAGCAAATCCTCAACTACGCTTGTTAGTCTATCAAGACTTACGCCACACCAAGGAGCAGTGCAAATAGTATCAATCATTGCCTTTAAAGCAAGAACAATGGAAACTTTCTCTGCCCATACATGCTTTGTTTGGCAGAATTCATATTGTTCAAGCTTTCTATCCAGTTGAAGGTTCTCAAAATCTATACGAAGATCGAAATATATCTCATCGACCCAGGTGGCCGCATTATCAAAAACGATACTGCGAATATAGTGGTCATCAATTTCAGGAACGTAGGGTAAGCGCATATTCAGCTTGGTCGAGAAATACGGAATTATCTTTTTATATGCTCTAAGCGCCTTAG
>CAZVEE010000041.1:4723-24134 GCA_964625525.1 uncultured Alphaproteobacteria bacterium
TAACCGGTAAAATATGGCTCATGTCCAGCGCCTGATCAACACGCAGTTAGGAGGGTGATGCCAGCATATAAAAAACCGTAAAAGCATCTCGCATCACCGACATTACACAATGTATTTCCAAGATGTGCCCCAACTGGTGCCAGTTGGGGCACAAATCATTACAGCCCCGAAACCAGGCCCGCAGGGATTTCAATGACCAGTTCGTCAGGCCCAACCTTCCCTTCGGGAAGCAAACGAGCCTTGGACGCATCAACTTTCTTGCCAATGACAAGAAGGCGGCCATCTTCGATTTCAAACACGCTCGGGCATGAACCGGGACCACAAATAAAAGCTGCCGGCGTGACTTCTTTGATCTTGAACTCAGACACTTTCCTCTCTCTCCTCTGACATCTCCTAGACTCAACCGAAAATGTAATTCGCATGCGGATAAATCCTGACAGCCCACAAATCTTTACGATTTGCCGACCGCATACCAACGGGTAACAGGATACCGCCACTGAGCCGATGACTCAGACTCAACCGTTGTAAACATTGCCGCCGAGCTGTAAAGTGAAAAGGTGACTTCCTCAATACTCATAGGCGCCCAAAATGCTCTTACACGCCGTCATTTAAAACGAAAAATCTTCAGTCACATCTATAAAGCAGACTCTTATCAAGAGGTTTTACTTATCTAGATTTTATGCGCCTCAGCGTCCCCCGGCCATCAAAGACTTTATAAAAGTGCCAAACCTCGCAAACTCACATAAAGGGTTAACAGCACGCGCGCACGTCCTCATCGGGGCGCATCGTAAGGCTGTGCACTCCCCCACAACTGCCGCAGGTGGCTGAGGATCTGCTCGTTGCCGACGATGCGGGTGCGCACTTTGTCGTCCAGGTCGAAGTCGTCGGCGAAGAGGAGGGCGAGAAGACGGGTGCGGGTTTGGGCGGGCATGGTGACAAGGGCCTGCTGGAGGCCGGACTGCCACTGGGTGTCCCACACGGCCATGTCCACCAGGAGGAGCACCGGCGCGAGGGACCGCAGGCCGGGCAGGAACTCGCCCTTGATATGGGCGGTGCGGGCGTGCATGGCGAATTGGAAGGCGAGATTGCGCGCGTCTTCAGGCTCTAAACTGCTCGCGGTGCGGGGGCCAGCTCCATTGGCCTGGCGGGCGAGCCGGGCGCGGGCCCAACAGGGACGCAGAATGGCAGCAGAGAGATTCCACTCGCCCTCCGTGACCAAGGTCGACAGAATGCCGGCGGCGGGGAAGCCGGGAACCGCATCGGCACGGCGTTGGAACAAAGACGCAAGCTGATCGATGAGCGTGCCGGCCTGGGCCGTGGTGAAACCAGTCTGCTCATCCAATGTCATCAGGGCGCCGAGCACACCAACCCAGAACTCCTCGTCGCGCGCGTCCTGCGCGCCTGGATACGCTTGCGCAAGGTCAGTCATCAAAGAACTGATCGTCCCTTCGGCAATGGCCGTGCGCAGGGTCTCCCGCACCGTCGTGCTTTCCGCCAGGATCAAGTCATGAACCGGATCCCCTTGAGGCTCGGGCAATGGCCCGAGACGCAGCGCCGCCAACAAGGGGCGCAAGAAACAAATGCGGTCCTTGGCAACGCCAGAGAGATCCCCCGGCTTGGTATGAGCCGGAAACAGGAAGCGGTGCAGGGCCACGATGCCCGGCGCGGCATCGGCAAGCTCACCAGTTGGATCGGTCGCGCCATCCACGCCCATGACCGGGGCCTCAAGCCGCCGGCGCAGCTCATCATCTGAATCCGGATCAAGGACATAGCGTTCCGGATTGGCGCGCAAAGCCGCCGCCAGCTCCGGCGCCTTGGCCGCAAGCGCCGCAAGACCCACCACATCGACCATATTCACATCGCCCGCGACCATGGGGGCCAAAGCCCGCACTTGACCGGCGAAGCGTTTCACATCCCGCGGCGTGGCCAGCACGCGGCCGGGTAAAATCTCGCCTGCGAGTGTCGCATAGCGCGGGTCAGCAAGGGCCTCATCAGCGTCCACATCACGCAAAGCCAGAGCCGCTTCCGCATCAACCAGCGCACCCAATTCATCCGGCGTCGCGAGCGGCACGGGGATCTGCAACTGAACGATTTTTTCCAGATAGGCCCGCCCGCGTGCCGCTTGCGCGCCCGCCGGCGCATCGCGACCCAGGGCTTCGATCACGCGTGCTTCGTCATAAGCCAGAATGTAGGAAATCTGCTCGAAATCGGCGACGGCGCGAATGAGCTGGGCAATTGCCCGCACATCCGCGTCTTCCAACCGGTCCACCTCATCAATCAATACAATGATGGGTGTCTCCACTTGCGCCAGCGCTTCCGCCACCGCCTGTTTGCGCTCATGCAGAGAAGCCGGCAACGCAAGCTGCGTGCGCACGCCGTCGCGCGCGGCCTCGACCCCGCCACGCACGGCCGCCCCCAGCCCCGGTGTCGCCAAGTCAGCAAGCCCGGCCAAATGCCCCAGATAAGACAGCACTTGGTCAGCCGCCCGCGCGGTTTGCTCCTTAAAGCGCCGCTCTGCGGTCAGACTGGCAGCCAACGAGCCCAGAAAATCCGTGATCAGCGCATCCCGGCCTGACACCAACCAGGGATCAAAGCGCAGAATAATGGGACGGGGCCGCCGCTCGCTCAGCTCACAGGTGAGCAAGTTTAAGAGAGACGTTTTCCCCGCCCCCCAGGATCCCGTCAGGCCGAGTGTGACACCGCGCGCGCCTTGCCCGTCCGTCGCCAGAAGACCACGCGCCAGGCGTTTGACGAAATCATGCCGGCCGAGGACATCCTGCTCAGGTCCTGTGATGGGCCGGTCAGTGCCTGGCTGAGGCCCCCGCACGGCTCCGACATGCAACGCTTCGGCGCGACTGTCCGTCTCTTGCCCATCCGCGCCCCGTGCGTGAGTATCTTGGGTCTCGCCCTGGAAACGAGCGCGTTGCGGCGGCATAAAGTCAGCAAACGTATTAACGGCCTTCATCGTTCCATCCGTCTTTTCGGCGCCACGGCATCGGACCCATCCATGCCGTTCCCCAAGGTTTCTTCGACCAGGCGCGGATTGCGCTCCAGCAAATTCAACAAGACTTGCGCCGGGCCCGAGGGCGTGCGGTGCCCCTGTTCCCAATTGCGCAAGGTGGCGACGCTCACGCCCACCGTCGCGGCGAAACTGGCCTGCGACAGCCCGGTGCTGCGCCGGATCGCGCTGATGTCCACGGTGCGCACGGGCACGGCCTGAATGCGCACCGCCGCCCCCCGTGTTCGGTCTCCGCCCAAAAAGGCCGCGGCATCATCGAGCCCGGCCATGATCCCGTCTTTGACGGTCTGTTTTATCTCGGTTTTCTTTATGTCGCTTTTCGTCATCGCGTTCTTATGACCCGTCGCGTTTGGGGGCTGCGTCAGGATGTGGCCAGTTTAAGCCTTTCCGCTGCAACGGCCCGAGCGGTGGCGTGAATAGACCACCAGTCCTTGTCCGATAAGCTCTCCATCTCCATCCGCGACACCACCGCCAACAGGAAGACCGGCCGTTCGTTCCGCATCCGATCAATCACGTTGGGAAACCAGTAAACGACCCGTCGCGCGCCCTCCCCGGCCGCCGCCATGGACCCTGTCCCCGAAACGACAGTGTCCGGCCCGTCTTCCGGTCCCCGCCCCGTCAACCGCACATAGAAGAGATCCCCTACAATGGGCCGCCCGGCCGCGGGCGCCCACCCAATGCGATCGACAATCGACTCCCGCTCCCGGCGCGTCAGCCAACGAAGCGCCGTTTCGCGATAGTGCCGGGTCTTCACAACGACGATTGGTGGCATCGAGATACCGAATACTATGCTCGGGCCCGAAGTCTGTCAATGACGTATATATGTCATTGACGCATATTTCCACCCGCGCCCCCGGTCACCAGGCTTCCAAAGCCCCGTCCCGATGCTCCGCGCTGCCGGTGCAGTCGCCGGAAGTCGAGAGTAATCAGGGTCTTCTGCCTTTGGGCTTAAATTATCGCAAGATCGCCGGCACCGCCCCGGCGCATCGGTGGCAGCGGATGATCAGACCTGGGACGATTGGGCCTGGGCCCGGCGGTCGCGGTACACCGGAAGGGGCAGCTGTGATCAATGACCATCCGGCGCAGTTTGCAAAGCGGAATGCCGCTCCGAACTCAAACAGACCGCGTCAGTACGCCTTGGCGAACAGCGCTTCGACCGTCGCCGGCTCGCCGGTCAGCACACAGGGGCCGAGCGTATCGGGCTGATCGAAAGGCAGGCAGCGGATGGTAACGCCAAGCTCATCCAGCTTGGCTTCTGACTCAGCGCTGCCGCACCACGGCGCGCGGACAAACCCGACCGTGCTGTCAAAACCGGTCTTATCGTCCTCGCCCTTCCCGCCGAAGTGATCGGCCAACGCCTCAAAGCTCTCAATATCGCGCCGGGTGCGCGCGTGTTGATAGGCGAGCGCCTGGTCAAACAGGGTTTGTTGAATCTCCCCCAATGTTTCGGGCATACGGCCCAGCGCCTCATCGAGCGTGAGGAAGGCTTTTTTGTCCTCAATGCGATCACGCCGCGCAAAGGCCACTTTGCCTTCCGCCAGATCCCGAGGCCCCACCTCCAACAGCACCGGCACGCCCTTGCGCACCCAGTCCCATTTCTTCTCCGGGGCCGGCATATCGCGCGTATCGACTTTCACGCGCAGAGGCTTACCGTCATAGCCACGCTCGCGCAGCTCGCTTGCGACCTTGTCCGCATAATCCAGCACCGGCCCGCGCGTCTCTTCATCCCGAATGATCGGCAGAATGACGATTTGCTGGGCCGCCAACCGCGGCGGCAGGCGCAAACCATTATCGTCTGCATGGGTCATGATCAGTGCACCGATCAGCCGCGTGGATACCCCCCAAGACGTGGTATGGGGATGGTGCCACTCACCATCTTCTGCCTGGAAGCGGATATTGGCGGCGTGGGAAAAATTCTGGCCCAGATAGTGAGACGTGCCCGCCTGAAGCGCACGTCCATCCTGCATCATGGCTTCGATGCAATAGGTGTTCACGGCGCCGGGGAACCGCTCGCTTTCGCTTTTCTCGCCACAGATGACAGGCACGGCCATGTGCTCTTCCACGACCTCGCGATAGATCTCCAACATTTGCAGAGTCTCTTCGCGCGCTTCCGTCTCAGTCGCATGAGCCGTATGCCCCTCCTGCCACAGGAATTCCGACGTGCGCAGGAACAAACGCGTGCGCATCTCCCAGCGCATTACATTTGCCCACTGATTAATCAGTACAGGCAAATCGCGATAGCTGCGGATCCAATTGGCGAAGGCCTCACCGATAATGGTCTCGGAGGTGGGGCGGATGATCAGCGGCTCTTCCAGCTCTCCGGCGGGCACGAGTTTGCCGTCTTTGGCTTCCAATCGGTGATGCGTCACGACCGCCATTTCCTTGGCGAAGCCTTCCACGTGAGCTGCTTCTTTTTCAATGAAGCGCAACGGGATCAGCAGCGGGAAATAGGCATTCTCGTGGCCCGTCTCTTTGAACCGGCGATCAAACACCGCCTGGATCGCCTCCCACAGCCCATAGCCCCACGGCTTAATGACCATGCAGCCGCGCACCGGTGAGGTTTCCGCCATGTCGGCGCCGCGCACCACCTGCTGGTACCATTCCGCGTAATTGTCGGACCGGGTCGGCGTGATCGCGGTCTTCTTGGCCTTACCGGATGCCGCTGCCTCTGCCATGGGCCTGTTCCTTGCCGCTGGAGGATCATCTTGGAGTTGCTCAAAGCCGATGTGTAACGCGAGGGCCCGCGCCGGACAAGCCGGGCGGGCCCTTATCGGTAAAACGGCGGTCGCCGCGCGGTTACTCGGCCGCCTTTAGCAAAGGCGCGCGATTATTGGCGCTGGCGGCTCCGGCACATAGAAGCACCATCTTGCCCGCCGGCCGCGTCGCGATGAAGGACTCCTGCGCGGCGCGCGCATCTTCCAACGGATAACGCCCCGCGATCACCGGTTGCAGACGGCCCGCCTCCAGATGATTGATCAGCAGTGTGAGATCTTCCCGGTACCAGCTCGGCCGCGCTTCGCGCAGACGCTGCATGTTGTAGGTCAGGATAGAATGCGCATCGGCAAACAGCGGCACCACTGACAACGACGCAAACAGATAATCCGACAGCATGGTCATCAAGCGCCGACGGCCACCGGCAAAGCCCTGTGTCGAGCCATAAACCACCAGCCGGCCATTGGGGCTCAAAGCTTGCGCCGAGCGCAGTGCATGGCGCCCCCCAATGGCATCGAACGCCGCCATGACGCCTTGGCCATCCGTATAGCGCGCAATTTCATCGACGAAATCCCGATCCTTGTAATCGATCGGAATACCGCCGAGCGCTTCCACCGTGCGGGCCTTGGCGCGCGAGACGGTGCCGTACATGGTCAGCTCATAAAGCCCGCCCAGTTCCAGCAGCGCCGTGCCGACGCCCCCGCCAGCCGCGTGGATCAGCACCGCATCATCGGGCTCGACGGCCGCCAGACGATGCATCATCTGGCTCGCGGTCACATAATTCAGGCACAGCGCGACCACTTCCGCGGCATCGAGGCCCTCAGGCACCGGTACCAGATAGTCCGGCTCAACACAGACATAATCCGCATAGCCACCGAAAACGGTGACACCGGCGACCCGTTGGCCTTTGGCCAACCGCCGCCCGGCCTCGCGCCCCACCGCATCCACACGCCCACAGATGTCATAGCCAGGCGTCATGGGAAAGGCCGGCTGACCAGGATAGGAGCCATTGCGCTGAATAATATCGGCAAAGGCGACGCCGGCGGCTTCCACGCGCACCCGCACCTCATGGGGTGCGGGTTCCGGCATGTCTTCTTCGATGAGCCCGATGACACGGGGTCCTCCGGCGGACCGGTATGTCACGCGTCGATTGCTCGCCATCTCACCCCCAGGGAATACTCGTTACCAAGAGCGTCTTGGTGGGGACGAGAAGACGAAGGGGCTGAACGGTTTAGGACCCGCGCTGCGATACCGACGCACCGTCAGCAACCCGGTCGCTGGGATACAGCACCACCGCGTCGCCCGCCGTCAGTCCGGAGAGCACTTCAGCCACTTCACCATTCATCCGGCCAATCTCGATGGGAACGAGATTCGCCACCCCACTGCGCACCGCAAACACTGCCCATGATTCGCCATCCCTGAAAAGAGCACTTGCGGGTACACGGAGCGCATTTTCACTTTCCCAAATGACGATTCCCACTTCGACACGAAATCCGTGTCCCAAAGAGAGACGACGCTCCGGACCGTCCAGAAACTGAACAATCACACGCACCCGCTGTTCCTCGACGCCAAGGGCGGAGATCTTGGTGAAACCGAAAGGCTCGACACGCTCCACCTCGCCGCGCAAGGGCTGTGGGCCGCCCCAATCATCAATGATCACACGTTGGCCCGGCTCCACCAGAACCGCATCGGTGGACAGCAGTTCCACTTCCACTTCCAGGTCGTTGCGCGGGTCCCCCAACTCCAGAAGCGGTGTGCCGGCCACCACGACGGCCTCACTTTCCTGCAAAACTCTCAGCACACGCCCTTCCACCGGCGCGCGCACTTGGATGACGCCGGCACGGGGTGATGGGTCCATTTCCTCCGCCTCCGCCGGATTGAGAAGTTGCGCCCGGGCGTTCTCCAACTGAGCTTCGCGCACCTGCACGTTGGCCTCGGCCGTGCGCAGACTGGCGGAGGCCGAGCGCACATCGAGTTGAGCCCGATCGAGCGCGGCCTGAGAGATCGTACCGCGCCGGCGCAATTCGCGCGCCCGCGTCAGTTCGGCTTGTGCGAAATCAAGCTCGGCTTGCGCGCGCTCTACATCCGCCTGCGCCAGGGCCAGCGCGGCTTCGGCGCTGCGCACATCGGCTTCCGCCTGGGTCACGCTGCGCGCGTCGAGAAAAGAGGGATCGCTTGGCAAGATGGTGGCGAGCACCGTCTCTTCGGCGCGGACCGGGTCACCGGCCTCAGAGGCGATGCGCAACAGCCGCCCGGTGACCGGTGCGGAGACGGTGTAGATGTCGCGCACCCGGGTCTTGGCTTCTTCGTCCACGGTCACCACCATGGGTCCGGCACTGACCGAGCCGATATCCACGGGCACTGGCGCAGGTTGAAACGCATAAACCAGAAAGGCCACAATTCCGAGCGATACCGCCCCCATGATCAGCCTGCGAAACAACAGCTTGTTCATCACGATCGCCCTCTTACTCCCGTGTCTTCAGCACGGAGATCAGATTGAGATTGCGGATATCCCGCCAAACCAGCCAGGACGACGCAAAAGTCGCCAGCCCCACAATCACCACCGCATAGCCATAGGTCAGATTGGTGACCACCAGCGGTACCCGATAAATCTCGTTACTGAAGGATTCCACCAGATACCAGCAGAAGAGATAGCCCAGCCCACACCCAATGGGGATCGCGACCAGCGTCAACAGCGCCAGCTCCCCCAGCAGCACATAAGCCGTCTCCCCCTTCGTGAAGCCAAAGACACGCAAGCTCGCCAGCTCCCACGCCCGCTCCGACAGCGCAATACGCGCCGTGTTGTAAACGACGCCCACAGCGATGAGCGCAGCAAAGATGAAATTGATTAGCGTGAAGGTGCCCACATTGTCAGCGAGCAGCTTTTCAAACGACCGGCGGGACTCATCCAACAGGCTCACCCCTGCCACCTGCGGCATATCCTTGATGATCGCGTAGATTTCCTCGCGCTTGGCCGCATCGACCGTCATATGCACGCCAGAAATCTGTGGCCCCTCCCCCAACACATCATTCAGCAGGCTGAGTTCCATGTAGATGGGTGAGCCCAGGAAAGTCTCCGCCACCCCACTCACCAGCACGGTGACGCGCGGCTGGCGGCCTTCCAGCACATCCATCTCTAATGTGTCGCCGGGTTCGACCTTCAACAACTCGGCCAAGGTTACCGACATCAAGAGTCCATTGGGCGGCAGGCTGAGCGCTTCAAGATCAGCCCCGATGGGCCGGCTGAGATCAGCACCAGGCACGAGCCCCGTCACCCCTTCGCGCCGTTCGATCACGCCATTGCGCAACCGTACCGGCACCGCCCGGAACGGCTCGGACCGTAACACGCCGTCCAGGCCGCTCACTTCGTGATAGGCCCGCATGGAGCGCGGCTCCACGAAGGTGACGGTCATGTGCTGGCGCTCGGCCACGTTGAAACTGATATCCAACATCACCGGCACCGCGTCCATATTGAACCGGCCCAGCACCAGCACCGATGCCGCCGCTGCGATCCCCAGCACTGACAACAACGAGCGTAATGGCTCGCGCATGATCCGGCGCAGGATCATGCGGGTAGGCTGATCCAGAAGCCGCTTGAACCAGGCGGGCGGCGAGCCCACACCGCTATAGTCCTTCGGCGCGGGTGGGCGCATGGCATCGGCCGGGGCCAAGGCGGCGGCGCGGCGCACGGCGAAGAACACCCCTGCCCCCATGGCCACGACCGCGACCAACACAGCCGTAGCGAAAATGTCCGGGCTGGTGTCAAACACGAAAACGGGAAAGGCGAAATACTCCAAATAGAGCAGCGCCATCCCCCGCCCCAGCCAAGCGCCGAGCCCGCATCCCACGGCCGCCCCCGCAAGCGCCATCACCAGCACATATTTCACATAGTGCATGGACACCGCCCAATCGGAATAACCGAAGGCCTTGAGCAAGCCGATCTGCTCACGCTCGATCTCGATCAGGCGGCTGACCACCACATTGAGCAGAAAGGCCGCCACCGCCAGAAAGATCGGCGGCATCACAAAGCCCATGGTCTGCATCTGCTCCAACTCGCTCGATACGAATTGGTGAGACGGCTGATCGTCGCGACCGAAGGCGCCGGTCGCCCCATAAGGGTCCAGCAACCGGTCGAGCCGGTCGATCACCTCCCGCTCATTGGCATTGCGCCCGAGCGCCAACAGCACGCTATTGAAGGCGCCGTCCAAGTCAAAGGCATTGCCCAGCGCCTCCCGTCCCATCCAGATCACGCCAAAGCGTTTGTCATCGGGCACAATCTCGCCTGGCGCGATGGTGTAGATGAACTCCGGTGACAGCACGATCCCGACAATCCGGAAACTGCGCTTTGCCCCGTTCATCGTCGCCGCCAAAGTGTCCCCTGGCGACAGGCCATGGGCATCGGCGAAATTCTCCGCCAGCAGAATTTCATCCTCGCGGCGCGGTTCCAACATGCGCCCAGAGCGCAGGAACACGTGATTGAGTGCCGGTTCACCAATATCCGGTAGGGAAATCGCCTGACCGCGTACCGGCTCGGCGTAGTCCGGGACATCGAGCAGCACCGGTGCCGAGACGCGCCCTTCGGCCACGGACACGCCCGGGATCTCTTGCATGTCCTCCACCAGCACATTAGGCGCCCGCTTCACGGCGGCAAACACATCGGCAAAGCGGTAACGGTCGTAATAGGCCGCCCGGCTTTCCTCCAGCGACCGCAACATGCCGGTGGACAGAACAAACAATGCCACCCCGCATGCCATCACCAGCGCAATGGCCAAGCCTTGCGCCCAGGTGCGCGCCAGGTCGCGAACCACTTTGCGATCAAGCGGCGCGAACAAACCGCCGCCATGGCAGGCGGCACGGCTCATAGCGCGCCCCCGCTCTCTGGCTTACCAAGTGATGTCATCGGCGCTCTTCTTATGGGTGTTGAGACGCACCTCGCGAATTTGTCCGTCCCCGAAGGTACAGACCCGGTCCGCCATATCGGCAATGGCTTGGGAGTGCGTGATCACCAGCGTGGTGGTGCCCAGCCGCGCATTCACCGTCTCAATGGCCTTGAGCACCATGATCCCGGTCTGACTGTCGAGAGCCCCTGTCGGCTCGTCGCAAAACAGCGCGCTGGGGCGCTTGGCGATGGCGCGGGCGATGGCCACCCGCTGCTGCTCGCCCCCTGACAGCTGCGCCGGAAAATGATCGACCCGCTCCGCCAGGCCCACCGTCGCCAGGGCCTCGGCCGGATCCATGGGATCGCTGGCGATTTCCGTCACCAGCTCCACGTTCTCATAGGCCGTCAGGCTCGGCATCAAATTGTAAAACTGGAATACAAAGCCCACATGCTCGCGCCGGTAAGTGGTCAGGTCCTGATCACTAAACGCGGTGACTTCCTGGCCTTTAAAATACACATGACCGCTGGTCGGGGTATCCAGACCGCCGAGAATATTGAGCAAGGTCGACTTCCCGCTGCCCGACGGACCCAGCATGACCACAAGCTCGCCGGACGGAATCTCTAGATCGATCCCCCGCAGGGCATGCACTGCCGCTGGCCCCGAGCCATAGACCTTTGTCAGGTGATCGGTCCGAAAGGCCGGTGGCGCGGCGGTTGTCATCCCTCACCCCTTTGTCTTGTTTTGTCCTGTCCCCAAAGCGGCGGGAGTGTAGACGATCCCCCCGCCAAAGCCGAGTCCGGCCGATAGGTCTGCCAAGGCGCAGCAATGCCAAAACAATGGCGGAAGACGCGACGCCCATCAGACTTCAACGAGCGTCCCGAAAGGCTCCGTCGCCACCGATCCAGCCGTATTCGGACTAAATCTTTCGAAGGGCGACATGGATGATGGAATGGTCCGGTCCCTTGGTCAGGATCAGGTCCGCCCGCGGCATGGTCGGGGCGATATTCTCGCGCAAATTCGGCAGATTGATACCGCCCCACAAGCCATGAGCGATTTTCAGGGCCTCAGACCCCGACAAGGTGGAAAATTTGTGAAAATACGACTTTGGATCTGCGAACGCGGTTTCGCGCATGTTGAGAAACCGCTCCACATACCAATCCTGCAAGAGGCCTTCATCGGCATGCAGATAGATGGCAAAATCAAAGAAGTCCGACACGAAGGGCAGTGCCGCCCCGAGCCGCGGCTCCGCCGGCGTTTGCAGGACGTTTAAGCCCTCCACGATGAGAATATCGGGCTGGTTCACCACCACGCCGTCGCCGTCCACCACGTCATAGACCAGATGCGAATAGACCGGGGCGCGCACTTGTCCCCGGCCGGCCTTCACATCACTCAGAAATGTCAGCAGGCGGCGCGTATCATAGCTTTCGGGAAAGCCCTTGCGCTCCATGAGCCCGCGCTCGCGCAACACCGCGTTTGGGAACAAGAACCCGTCCGTGGTCACCAACTCCACCTGCGGCGTCGAGGGCCAGCGCGCCAGAAGCGCCTGCAACACGCGGGCGGTGGTGGATTTGCCCGCCGCCACCGATCCTGCAAGCCCGATGATGTAAGGCACCTTGCCCCCATCATGGCCCAGAAAGCGGGCGGTCAGCGAAAACAACTGTTGCGAGGCCGAGACGTAGAACCACAACAGGCGCGAGATAGGCAGATAGACCCGCTCTACCTCTTCCAGGGAAATGCGGTCGTTGAACGAGGTGAGGCTCTCCACCTCCGCCGAGGTGAGCGTCAGCCTCATATCCGCCCGTAAGGCGGCCCATTCCTCGATTCCGAATGTGCGAAACGGCGATAAATCCGCCAAATGCGGCGTCAGCGCATCCCTAGTCATCAACGGCCTTACTCAGCAGAAGAAAGCATGCCGCCAGCGAACGCGATTTCGGAAGGGATTTCAACTGGGTGGATGATCAAGGCTCGACCAAGAGGCATGGTGACCCCGGCGCGATTCGAACGCGCGACCTACGGATTAGGAATCCGTTGCTCTATCCTGCTGAGCTACGGGGCCATGGGCGTCATCCTTACCGACCGGCCCTGGGCGCGGCAAGGGTCACCAAGGGAGCACTGGAGAGAGGCCAGTGCTTTCAGACGCTTGGCTGCCCGTGATATGCTGCGGCTGCGCAATCGGGGTGCGGGCGATAACGGTGAAGTGGGGCGACGCGGCGTGGCGTGCGGCTATATATACGTGGTGTCTCTGCCGGGCATGGCCCGGGGCGAGCGGCGGATCGGCGGATCGGGTCATCACCCGTTCGACGTGGCGGCGCGCTGGGAGCGGGTCTCTTGGACCAACGCCACGGTCAAGCTGCATTCCATGGCATTCGTGTGTGACGTCAGCCGCACCCGCACAGCCCTTAATGATCAATTGCGCCGCATGAAAGCGGCCACGGCCGCGAGCGGCACGGGCACCACCGAACGGGTGCTGCGCGATTACATCGCCGATGCCATGCGCGCGGCCATTACCGAAGATCACGGGCGCATGGCCGCCCGCTTCGACAGCCATACAGGCCTTCTCCTCGATCCATCCGAACGCTTGAGCGGCCCGCCGGAGCGGCTGGTGCGCGAAGCCGTGCGCGCGCTCCAGCCCTATGTGCGCAGCGGCAGCGGCAATCTCTTCCGCGAACCCTATGCGGTGGGCCTGGTGTGGTCGCTGTTGGAGTTACGGGCCCACCAGTTGCACATCCCGCTGATCTATGTGCCGGAGATGTATCGCAGCCTCAGCGCCCAGCTCTGGGGCGTGCGGCCCAGCAATGCGGAAATGCGCGACGTGCAATCGGTCATCAGCCGCGAGGCGCCGGAATATCGCCTGGGCCGGTTCGCCTTCGCCCGCTTTGTGCGCGCGCCCATGAGCCACAGCGCGAGCATGGGCCGGGGCTACCGCTATCTGGCGGACTTCGTCGCCGATCCGGCCGCCCATATCGCCCACACCTATGACCTTTATGCGCAGACGAACTATTCCCGGTTGAGCGTTCGTGTGCTCGACATGGCCGCGCTGGCCCTGCGAGTGGCGCTGCTGGTTGCTGGAGCAGTGCTGCTGGATACGCTATGGGACGGCACAAGCATAACAGCGATGATCCAGACACTGATCGTCACCTTCCTGCTCGGTTTGGCGCTGGCCCGTTTCAACCTGTTCGGTCGTCCGGACACGGCCCGCATTCTGGGCCTGATCGGTCAGCGGGATTGGCGGGACGGTCGGCGAGCACTGGACCGGTTCACCGCCGCACCGGTCACATCCGGCCGCGCCATCCCATGAGACGGGCCGCGCTCCTGGCCGTGATGACCTGGCTTTGGAGCCCTCCCCTTTCGGCAGAAGATCATCCGTGCCCACCGCCAGATGGTGCCCCCGTGACTGTCGCGACGGTGCTTGATGGTCATAGCCTGCGCCTCGACAACCGTGAGACGGTGCGCCTGGCTGGTATCCTGGCGCCGGTGCGTGAAGCCCCTTATAGCACCGAGGCCAAAGCCGCATTGCACCGGCTGACCGAGGGTGCATCGTTAAGGCTCGCGCGCACGGCGCCCGTTGATCGGTATGGCCGCATCCGCGCCCATCTGTATACAGACAGCCCCGCCTCACAATGGATCCAGGGCGCCCTTCTTGCAGATGGGGCCGCACGGGTCATGACCCAGCCCGATGACCGGGCCTGCGCGCAAACCATGATGGCCCGCGAAGCCCAAGCCCGCGCGGCGGCCCGCGGGCTGTGGCGCCACAGCGCCTATGCGCCTCACGACGCCCAAACCATGGACGCCAAAACCAGCGGCTATCACATCGTTACAGGACGGATCGCCTCGGTCAGCGCCCGCAGCGGCACGCTTTACATCAATTTCGCAGAAGACTGGCGCCGGGATTTCACCTTGCGGGCGCAGGGCGCGGCCGTCGGCCGGTTAACACGCAACGGACTGACGGCAGATGCCCTAGAGGGGCGCCAGGTGCGCGTGCGCGGCTGGGTCCGAGACTGGAACGGGCCGCTAATGGACCTCACTCATCGCGAGCAGATCGAACGCCTGGGCTCGAACGGGCCTAGACCGCCTGGTCCTCCGCCATCTGATCGATAAGGCCGGCGGCGACCGGATCACCCACCTTGTCCACGATCAGTGCTTTCATCTTGCGCAAGGCTTGATGCTCAATCTGGCGGACCCGCTCCTTGGAAATCCCGAGCGTCTTGCCCAACGCGTCCAGCGTCACCGGCTCATCCGTCAAGCGACGCTTGCGGATGATCACTTGCTCCCGGTCGCTTAAGTGGCTCATGGCACCGTGCAGCCATTCCGAGCGCCGTGCACTGTCGGCGCTATTCATGACCACATCTTCCGGGCGGGCCCGGTCATCCACCAACAGATCCTGCCACTCCGCTTCCCCCGCCTCGCCCATGGGCGCGTTGAGCGAGCGGTCAGCGGCCGACAGCCGGCCTTCCATCATCTCCACGTCCTTGACGCTGACCTTGAGTGCGGTGGCGATGCTTTCGCGATTTTCGGGCGAGAGCTGCGGCTGCGTGCCGTTGTCGATCAGCGCCCGCAGTCGGCGCAGATTGAAGAACAGCGCCTTTTGCGCCGCTGTCGTACCGGTGCGCACGATAGACCAGTTGCGCAGCACGTAATCCTGAATGGCGGAGCGGATCCACCAGGCCGCATAAGTGGAAAAACGCACCTCGCGTTCCGGCTCGAACCGGGCGGCCGCCTGCATCAGCCCCACACAGCCTTCCTGCACCAGATCCCCGATGGGCAGACCGTAATTGCGGAAGCGCGAGGCCATGGACACCACCAAGCGCATATAGGCGGTTGTCAGCTCGTGCAGCGCCTGCTCGTCCCGGTCTTCCCGCCAGCGACGGGCCAGCTCCAACTCGCGGTCTGCATCCAGCATGGGCGCCTGCATGGCCGCCTTGATGAACCGGCGGTTTGCACGCTGGGTTTCAGGGGTGTCTATGTGAGCCATGGGGACCTTCCATCGTCTCTGCCGCTCGTAAAGACAATACGCGGCCCTAGAAAGGCTGGATCACCGCCCCCTTGGCTTTTGCAGGGGCCGCCTTAAAAGCAGCGCCAAAACCAAAGGCGCCGGACCTTTCGGACCGGCGCCTGTGCTGACATGTCATGACCTCGGATAACGAGCGTGTTAGGCGGCTTCCCGCTGCAAGGCCGTTTCAACCCGCTGAATGGCGGAGCCTTCGTCGATGCGCTCCACGGCGGCCACTTCGCGGGCCATCCGGTCGAGAGCGGCCTCGTAAAGCTGGCGCTCGGAGTAGGACTGTTCGGGTTGCCCGCCCGCGCGATGCAGATCACGCACCACTTCAGCGATGGAGATCAGGTCGCCGGAATTAATCTTGGCTTCGTATTCCTGGGCGCGGCGGCTCCACATGGTGCGCTTGATGCGTGCGCGCCCGCGCAGGGTTTCCAGGGCATCCTGGACGAGTTCCGGGCTCGCCAGCTTGCGCATGCCAACCGATTTCGCTTTGGCCGTGGGCACGCGGACCGTCATTTTGTCTTTTTCAAACGTGATGACGAACAGCTCCATCGTCATCCCCGCGATTTCCTGCTCCTCGACGGACATGATGAGGCCCACGCCATGGGCGGGGTACACCACGAAATCGTTGGGTTTGAAGTCGAGCTTCTTCGTCTTCTTCTGCGTTTTCGTCATGGTCCACTCTCAGTTGACGGGTCCAGCAGGCCTGACGGGCCGCGTCTGCGTGCCAATGCCAGAGCGAGTGTGCGATGAAGCACGTCCTGCGCTCTGGCCGTCTGGTCTCCGGCCCGGCGTTGCGTGCCGGCACCGCTGCTGGCCCTGCGATGCAGCCACCGCCCTTGCAGGCGGACAAACATCTTCCCGCCATGCCCGTGGCTACGGGCATGCGCACCATACTGACACCGAAAGGAATGACTGGCTCGGTAGCCAAAAGACCATGGTCATCAAATGGACCGCCCATGGAACGCCTCTGCCTGCGCCCCGTAAGCGGTGTGTGACACTGTCCCGGCCTTGTTCCGTCCAGCCTCCGTCCTGCCCAGTCCCGTCCCGTCATGCGCCTCACGCACGTGGTGCGCGGCTGTCTTCCGGGATCGCACCGGGAGCATCGATCGATGCGAGGGATCCGGTCCGCCCGGACCGCGCGTCGTGCTGCGCGTTGGTCACTGCGCTGTGCGGTCTTCTATCCAAAAGGACCAGAAGACCCGCATGCCGTGACGGGTCCGTGTGTCATTTTATTAACACAAACCCCAAGAAAAGGGAAGTCCTTCTTGCGGTCACTTGGCAGATGTGACACACAGGCGGGATGCGTTGGGGACATAAAAATAACACTCCCGACCCCAAGCCCGCCTGTGGGCATCGCGACCAATCCTGAGACTAGTCGCCAAACCCTTACGAGCCCTTACCGGGCGCCGTGCTGAAATATTTCTCATATTTGCCGTCGACCGTTTCGAACTCTTTGGCATCGGCCGGCGGCTCGCCTTTGACCGCGATATTCGGCCATTCCAGCGAAAACTTACGATTGACCTCCAGCCAGCTTTCCAGGCCCGGCTCGGTATCGGCCTTGATGGCATCCACGGGGCATTCCGGTTCGCACACGCCGCAATCGATGCACTCGTCGGGATGAATGACGAGCATGTTCTCACCCTCGTAGAAACAATCCACGGGGCAGACCTCGACGCAGTCCATGAATTTGCAGCGGATGCATGCGTCCGTGACGATGTAGGTCATCGGCCTCTCCTGAGTGATCCGCGCCGCGCGCGGGATCGATCTGTAATGTCCTGGTGAGCGGCGCGCGAGCCCGGGCCCAGATGCGCCTCAGCCTTCAATCTCGAGCCGCGCCAACACCCGTTGCCGGGCTTCAGCGCGCTCACGGTCGGAAACGTATATAAGACCTGCGACGCGGCGCAACAAATGCGCTTCGTAGTCGTGCACGACGCCGTCGGCATACACCACTTCCCACAGCATCTCGATGACCGTGACCCGCTCTTCCGCCGCCAAGCCTTCCTTGATGGCACGGGTAAAGCCGTAGAGTTCCACGGCCTGATCCTGGCGCGCCTCGCCCGCCTCCAGCATGGTCTCCACTTCCTCTGGCGCCAATTCAAAGCGCTCGGTGAGAACGCGGCGAATGGTCTCGCGCTCCGCCTCGCCATAGGCATCGTCCATGCGCGCGGCTTCCACCATCAGCGCCACGGCGGCCATGCGATAGGCCGACAGCCCATCCGCCTCGGCGTTGGCGCCGTCTTCGGCGCTGTAGCCACGCGAAAACCATGTCTTGATCCGGTTGAGCATGCCGCTCCTCTGCATTGGGCGTAAATGTAATCTTGGATGATGGGGAGCGCGGCGAAGCCGGTCACCCTTTGCTCACGAAAGCGTGATCGCCTCAGTCGCCCCGTTTCAGCCGATCAAGCGCCCGCCGGTCGCGCTTCGTGGGTCGGCCGGCACCTGCATCCCGCACGGGGCCGCCGAGCGGCTCGGGCGTCTGCTGCGTGGCGGCGCCCTGCGCCCCTCGCGGCGGCGATGGGGCCAGGTCTTCAAACAAGTCTTGGGCTTCCGGCGCCGGCCCCCGGCGCGTCCCCGGCGCCAGGACTTTCACGACGCGCACGGCTGCGCCTTGCGGGAAGGTCAGCACATCGCCGGGACGAACGGCATGCGCGGGCTTGGTGATGCGCGCGGGCTCGCGCCCTTCGGCCGTCACACGCACTTTGCCGGCTTGCACCATGTCGGCGGCCAGCGATCGGGTTTTGAAGAACCGCGCATACCACAGCCACTTATCGATGCGCTGGGTGCCCGCCGCGCCGCCACCAGCCGCGCCATCCGTACCCATGCTCAGCTCTTGTCGCCCTGCTTCAGAGCGGCAAGCACGGCGAAGGGTGAATCCGGATCAAAGGCCGGCTCGGACCGCCGCTTGCCGCCGCGCCCCTGCTGCTGGCGCTGATCGGGCCCGCGATCGTCCCGCCCCCGATCAGAGCGCCCCTTGTCCGGACGCCCCTTAGGCCCGCGCGGCCCCTTGCCCGGGCGCCCGCCTTCGGGCTTGGCGCCGCCAAAGGATTGCGCGCGCTCGGCCCGGCGCCCGCCGCCTTCGCCTTGGCGCCCCGCACCATCGCGTCCAGCGCCCTGGCGCCCCGGGCCCTCACGCCCAGCACCATCACGCCCTTGGCCGTGACGATTTTGACCCTGACGCTGTTGGCC
The DNA here is from genome assembly GCA_964625525.1 of uncultured Alphaproteobacteria bacterium. Lineage (GTDB taxonomy): Bacteria > Pseudomonadota > Alphaproteobacteria > JAJFIK01 > JAJFIK01 > CAZVEE01. The sequence continues at coordinate 23,520 of CAZVEE010000041.1, forward strand.
ATCCCGGTTCTGCCCATGGCGCGGTCCGCCCCGCCCCCGCTGGTGCTGTTGCTGACGCTCCCGACGCGAGGGCAGTTTCCACACCACCAGCGCCTCAGGCTGCACCTCGGTGGCGGCGAGGGTCTGCTGGCGATAGCCGAGCGCTTTGAGGATGCTTTCGAACTCTTCGCCGCTACACCCCACAATGGACATCATATCGGGCGTAATGCGGAAGGCCCCTTCCGGGATCCGCAGATCCGGCCCCGCCGGCGCTTGAGGCGCAGCGTCTGTGGCAGCAGGCTCGGCGGACGCGGGAGCCTCCTGTGCGGGGGCCTCCTGTGCGGCACCCTCCTGGGCAGGAGCCTCACTCTCGGCGCCGCCCGCCTGCGCGGGCAAAGCATCCGCCGCCGGAGTATCGCCTTGGGGCGCCTCAGATGCTCCCTCGCTCACCTCAGCGGGCGCGGCCTCAGCGCACGCGGCCTCAGCGGGCGCAGCCTCAGGCGGCACGGGGCCATCCGGTCCTGGACCATCTGCTGGCGAGACGGCTGGCGCGACGGCCTCTGAAGCGGGAGTGTCCGGCGCCGGTGCATCCACCGCCATGGGCGCCGCCTCATTGGTCTCTGGCTGTTGCCCGCC
>CAZVEE010000041.1:24234-29991 GCA_964625525.1 uncultured Alphaproteobacteria bacterium
TCTGGCTGTTGCCCGCCTGGCTCTTGCAAGACGGCGTCCGGCTTCGGATCCGGCTTGGGTGCAGGCTTGGGCTTGGGCTTGGGCGGTGGCGCGGCCCGCGCCGACCGGATCATATCGCCCAGCCGCTCCAGCATATCCACCCGCACAGCCCGGGTTCCGCACACACGGAACCCGGCGGCTGCGTAGAAAGACGGCGGCGACAGAGAATCCACGGGTACCGAGCACAGGCCTGGCGGCGGCGGCGCGGGCGGCGGCTGATCCGTGGCCTCGCCCGAGAAGCGTTCGTTCTGGACCGCCCACAAGATCACCAGCAAGCGAGCGGGCGCGGGCTTCAACAACGCGGGCAGAAAGATCGAATACTGACCAAAGCGCACCCCGAAACGGCGCAGCCGGGCCCGAGCCTCCTGGTCCAGGTCGCGCATCTGGTCGGCGACCGTGCGCCGATCAAGCACGCCGAGACTTTCCACAAGCTGAAAGCCGATCCCCCGTCCCAGGCCTTCAAGCGGCGCCACACCGCCGATCAGCGCCGCCGCTCCGGTTGCCGGCGCTGCCGCAGGAGCGGCGGGCGCACTGGGGGCAGCGGGCTCTGCCGGCGCAGCAGCCTCGACCGGCGCGGTTTCAGTCGCTGCCACCTCTTGAGACGGCGGCTCAGTTTGAGACGGCGGCTCAGTGGCCTCCGGCGCATCGGCGGCGGACGGACTATCAGGGGCGGCCAGACTCTCAGAGGCGGCTGGACTGTCGGGAGCCGCCTCCTCACTGGGCGCATCCGTTGCCGCTGTTTCAGCGTCATCGCCCTGTGAGGCGGCATGATCCGTGCCGCCATTATCCGTGGACGCCGTGGCTTCTACTGGGGTCTCAGGTGCCGGGGTTACTGGCGCCGCGGTCACAGGCTCGCCAGCATCCGCTGGTTTGGCTGCGGGCGGCTCCGCCGTTTCCGCGCCATTGCCGTGCCCGTTGCCATTGCCGCGCGCACCGACCGCATCGCGCAGATCCAGAAGCGGCCCGAGCGCCTTGCGGATATGCGCCTCCAGCCACCGTTCCAGGCGCAAGCGCACCGCCTCCAGGCGCGCGCCCTCCAACTGCTCGTCATGGAGCACCGCAATGCGTGGGCTAATCCCGTCCGCGCCCTTAACAAGGCGCGCGACCGGATCCTTGTTCCACCAGATGCGTCCGTGGTCGGACAATTCGATCGCGGTATCCGGCGCCGCCGTCAGTTGGTCGGCCCGCGCGGAAATCATGGCCCGCAGGGCTTTCGCGGCGGCCGCGCGCAGGGCTTTGCCATCCGTACCAGCCGCGCGAGGGTCGGCAACAAAGCGGAAGCCTTGGAGACGGCCCACATAGTGGCCCTCCACCATCACCTCACCTTCTGCCGAAATCTCCGACATCAGATCATCATTGAGGTGCAGGCTCTTCATCAACATGCTGGTGCGTCGGTCAATAAACCGCTGGGTCAGCGCCTCGTGCAAGGCGTCCGACAGCCGGTCTTCAACCTCTCGGGTGCGCGCTTGCCAATGGGCAGCGTCGGCAAACCAGTCCGCCCGGTTCGACACAAAAGTCCAGGTGCGGATATTGGCAATACGCGCCGCCAGCGTATCGATATCGCCTTCGGTGATATCGAGCCGGTCCACATGGCCACGCACCCAGTCCTCCGGCAACTTGCCCTGATGATCGAGCAAATGCTGATAGAGGGTGCGTAGCAGGCTGACATGCTCTTCCGGTGCGATATTGCGGAAGTCCGGAATTTGACAGACCGACCAGAGGCGACGCAGATCCGCCTCCTCGTCGATGGACCCGGCAATGACCGCATCCTCGCCCATGATCTTCAGCGCCGTCAGGTCGCTCGATGGGCGGGCGCGGGTCAGCCCTTTGACAGGCGGCGCGGCCTCCAGACTTTCAATCAGAGCACTGATGGCGGAGAAATCCAGATCGCGGCTGCGCCACTGGGCCATCCGCACCGGATCGAACCGGTGGGTTTCAATCTGCTCCACAACATCGGAATCGATGTCCGAGGCGTCGCCCGTGGTCCCGAACGTCCCATCATTCATATAGCGCCCGGCGCGCCCGGCAATCTGGCCGATCTCGTTGGGCCGCAGCGGACGCACGCCCATGCCGTCGAACTTTCGCAGCGAGGCAAGCGCCACATGGTCCACATCCATGTTCAGGCCCATCCCGATGGCGTCCGTCGCCACCAGGAAATCCACTTCGCCTGACTGATAAAGCCCCACCTGGGCATTGCGAGTGCGCGGGCTCAACGCGCCCATGACGACGGCCGCACCGCCGCGCTGGCGGCGCATGAGTTCCGCGAGGCCGTAAACCGCTTCGGCCGAAAACGCCACGACGGCAGAGCGGCGTGGCAGCCGGCTCAGCTTGCGCGCACCGGCATGGGTGAGTTCGGAAAAGCGCGTGCGGGTCACGAAAGTGGTGTTGGGCAACAGCGCACGGATCAGCCCGCGCACGGTTTCCGCCCCCATGAACAAGGTCTCATGCTCGCCGCGCGCATGCAGCAGCCGGTCGGTGAACACATGCCCACGCTCGAAATCGGCGCAAAGCTGGATCTCATCCACAGCCAGGAAATCCACCGGCCGATCAAGCGGCATGGATTCGACCGTACAGACGAAGTACTGCGCGCCGTCGGGCAGGATCTTTTCCTCGCCCGTCAGCAGGGCCACCGCCTCGGCACCTTTCTGCTCCACCACCCGGTCATAGACCTCGCGGGCGAGCAGCCGGAGCGGCAGGCCAATAATGCCGGTCCTGTGACCCAGCATGCGTTCGATGGCGTAGTGGGTCTTGCCCGTATTGGTGGGCCCGAGCACAGCAACGATCTTGCCGCGCGTGGGCGTGGCGACGCCGGAGGGGGCTTCGGTCATGGCTGGCATGCTTCACACTGAGTGTGGATAGGGCGGGTCGGTGAGCGGCGGCGGGCTGACGTGGCGGCCATTCGGCAGGCCACATCAGGTCCGGCCCGCATCAGGCCCGGCGAACGCGCGCACCATCGCGATTTCGCGCCCTTTTTGCAAGCCGCGCGGTCACAAAGCGCAATTAAGGGCGCGTGGATGGGCTTGTGGATCGCCGAACTGGTTAGTTGCGGACCTCTTCCATGGCCCGTTTCACGGTGCGCACATCGGTGATCGGCTCGAAGTCCACCCGCTCCGCAATCATCACCACGCTCCCAATGGGCGTCTCGGCGATCAGGCGCAGCGGCACGTGAAACGGCGCCGCGCCTTCGGGTCCCATTTCCGCGAGCCACAATTGCAGTGGTGGGATGGGCAGGCCGTCATTGGCATCCATCTGGTCGGCCTTAAAGCCCGAGACCGGCTCGTACACCATGCCGCAGCGCACGGCCGGGCCTTCGTAATCCATGTCGCCGCGTGTCACCGTCAGCGTTTCCTCGGCCAAGAACTCGTAATTCAGGTTGTAGCGCCTGCGGCCGTCATAGATTGGGATGACCTGGCCGCAGGGCTGCGCCTCGCTCAGGGCGATGCCGACAATCTGATGCACCCAGGCACTCATGGGATCGACGGCTGCGCGCTGATCGCTCTCGGGCACCGGATATTTCAGCTGCGTTTTGCCATAGGGCGGGTCGGCGACCACCGGCATGGGCAGGCCTGTGTTGTCATAAACCAACGTGACCAGTTTCGAGCCGCTGGAGCCTTCGAAATCGCTGTCATAGCGGCTGGGGCGCACGGCCGATGCCGTGGCGCCGGTCTCGACCGTGCCGGTCGCCAGAATGTCGTAGCGCGATTTGAACAGCACATCGGCGAGGCCGGCCGTGCGCATGCGCGACGTGGCCACATAGCGTCCGTCCTGGACCACGGCCGTCAGCCGCGCCTTGCCCACGCTCAACCCGCCCGCGTTGAAGGCGTAATGCACAGTCAGATAGCGTGGGTCCTCCGCCCGTGCCGAGGCAGCGGTAAGGCCCAAACAGAGCAGCGACAGAAACCATAAGCGAGCGAAGCGCATGCCAGCGGCTCCCCTTCGATAGGATGACGACTCACGTGAACTCTATCATCGGCGTGTGACCTGGGCGAAAGCACGGCGCTCGCGGGGGCTTTCAGAGACGCGCCGCTTGACGTGCGGGCTCGCCTGCGCTACGTCACGCGCCTTACGAGCGGCGCACAAGGCGCCCAGCCTATTCCATTGTGAAACGGCACGAGATCCCGCAGGCAGCCCGATCCCGTATGCGGACAGGGCGCCCGGCGCCGTCCCTTTCACCCAGACGCCGTTTCGAGAGGTGACGATTATGAGCCGCAAGTGCGAACTCACCGGTAAGGGCCCGATGTCCGGCAACACCGTCAGCCACGCGGTGAACAAGAGCCGCCGCCGCTTTCTGCCCAATCTGTGCAATGTGACGCTGATGAGCGACGCGCTGAAGAAAAGCGTGCGCATGCGCATTTCGGCCCACGCCTTGCGGTCGGTTGACCATGTGGGTGGTCTGGATGCTTTCCTGCTCAAGGCCCGTGCCGAGCAACTCTCTCCGAAAGCGCTGAAAATGAAGCGGGATCTGGAGAAGGCGCGCGAGACTGCCAGCGCCTAATTGCCCGCCCAGGCCTGTCTGAGGCCTGAGGCTGCATCACCACACTTCGCCTTTTTTCGCGGCCGCCCTTCCCGGGCGGCCGTTTGTGCCTCTATATCTGTGCCGGGCAGAAGGTCTGGCGGGAGCGCACCGGACCGGCACAGCCGCTCTGGCCCTGGTTTTGCTGGGTAACCCTAATGAAGGGGTCGCCTGTTCGCGTGCGGTCACGCACGGGACTAAACGCCAGGGACAATTGCGTTATAATGACCCAAAAGCAGCCGCTCTCTTTTGTGCAAAGCACGTTTCGCCACGGCCGCACGCCCTATTCGGTCAGCCGTATGGAACCGGCGATGGCCATTTGTGGGGCGCAAGACTGGCCGCGAGGTTGGGGGACCGAAGCCATGGGCTATGTCAGATCCCGGGTCAATCCCGCGAAGGAGAAACTGACCTTCGCGAGCGCGCTCAGCTGGGTCGGGCGCATGGTGGTGCCTGTGCTGGCGCTCGCCGTCGCGTTGATCAGCGCGTTCACGTTCTCCAACGAACCCTCGACCCTGTTCGACGGACTGGCGTTTGGCGGTGAGACACTGCCCAGCGCCTGGCTGACCCAGGGTCACTTGCTATTGTGCCTCAGCTTTCTCGTGATCAACTTGACCAATCGCGCCTATGGGCCCGGCTTCACGCTGGCGCAGGTGGCGATCACCTGGGCGCTTCTGGGTGCGCTGGCGTTCTGGCTGCTGCCCAGTGTCGAGGCCGTCTTCGCCACCGGACCATTGCCCAGCACCGGCATGGTGATCAGCTTCGTCGCCGCTCTGGCGCTGGGCCAGCTCCTGGCCATCGCCGCCTTTGACGCCACCCGCGGCCCGCAGTGGTGGACCGCGCCGCTATGGTCCGGGATCATCGGCATGGGCGGTTTCGTGGTGGTGTTTTACCTCGTGCAGATGGGCGCGAACCCCGCTTGGTTCGGCCAAATGGGCGTGGACTTGGTGGTGAAATTCGCACTCGCGGTGGCGATGCTGGCGCCCTACTACCTGCTGCGCAAGACCATCCGGCCCCAGCCGGGCTATAACGGCGCCTGACGATCATCGCCTCTCAGGGCCACATCGTCACGATCACGGCGCCTCACGATCATGGCGCTTACCTGGGACCGGGCGGGCTACACCGCCGGTACCACCGCCAGCCCCACCGCCTGGCCCCACGTAACGCCAAGGCGACGAAAACCAACACGAACAAAAACAGCAAAGTGG
>CAZVEE010000042.1:0-29064 GCA_964625525.1 uncultured Alphaproteobacteria bacterium
TCGGAAACAGTCGTCGCGGACATGGTAGATTTTTTCCTTGTACTGATGCTTCCGGGCGCCGGTGAAGAACTGCAAGGCATTAAGAAGGGCATTTTGGAAATCGCCGATATGATCGCCGTGAACAAGGCCGACGGCGAAAATGCGCCGCGCGCCGAGGCCGCCGCGCGGGATTATCGCGGTGCGCTGCATATCCTCAAGCCTGCCAGCGCCAACTGGTCACCGCCGGTTGTCACTTGTAGCGCGCTCAAGAATCAGGGTCTTGATACGGTGTGGGCGGAGATTTTGCGCCACCGGGAGATCCTGACCGGTACGGACGAACTGCCCGAGAAACGCCGCCAACAGCAGGTCCGCTGGATGTGGGCCATGCTGGAGGACCGGCTGTTCCGGGCCTTGACCAGTCATGGCGATGTCAAGGCGCGCCTGCCGGACATGGAACGGGCCGTCGCCGCCGGCGACATGCCGCCGACCAAGGCGGCGGACACGCTGCTGTCGCTGTTCGGCCTCGACTCCAGCAGAATGACATCATCCCATGACCAGTAGCTCTCGCAGCTACCCCGACCGGCCCGTGGTGGCCGTGGGCGGCATCATCTGGAAGGGCGAGGACGTGCTCCTCATCCGCCGCGCCAAGCCTCCGCGCGAAGGCGAATGGAGCCTGCCCGGCGGCGGTCAGGAAGTGGGCGAGACACTGGAAGAGGCTTTGCACCGGGAGATTCGCGAGGAAACCGGCGTGGAGATCCGCATTATTGGCTTGCTGACCGTCGTGGATGGCATCTTCCACGATGAAGACGGGCGCGTGCGCCACCACTACACGCTCATCGATTACACGGCTGAATGGGTGTCCGGAGAGCCTCGTCCGGGCTCGGAGGAAAAAGACGCCGCCTGGGTCTGCCCAGCGCAATTGGCGCAAATCACCTTATGGGAGAAAACCCGCGCCGTGATCGAACAATCCCGCGCCCAACGCGCCTGAGTGATCCGTCGTGAAGACACGGCTCCAGGGCGCTTGCGGGAAAAGCGTGTACCCTTTTTCGCCCGCTAAGCCGCGACCACCACACAGATAAAGCCGTTTCAATGACCCGGCTTTTATGGAAACGGCTCTCGACCAAAAGGGGGCCCAGGGGGACGCCCTTCTTGCCTCAGACACCCGAAAGGCGCCTGTTGCCCCCCCCAATCGGCGTTGGCGCCTTAGCGCCAGCCGACGGGCTTTTTCGCGTTCAGCGTCTTGAGCGGCGCCCCGGACGTGCGGGTCATGCCCTGGGGCAGTGCCGCATCGGCGGTGCGCTTGGGGCCGCGATCCGCGCTCACCGTGCCGGTCACCGGCTGCTTGCCGACGACTGTGGCCTGGGTTTCGCGCGCGCCGTCGGCGCCCCCTTCTTTGACTGAAACGGTCCCTTTGGCGCTGCCGCTGGCGACTTTGCGCACCCGCACTGCCTTTTTAAGGCCGGACGCGCTGGAGCCGACATTCAGGCCGCCAGAGCTGCTGACACCGCCTTTGCCCGACGTTACTCGAATACGAGCCATAGCAAGCCTCCTTGCATCATTTGCGCTTAAACATAGTCGTTTTTGGCGTGTTCAACCACGTCTTTATGCGGGTGGCCCGCTTGCGGCCCGCCCCGGTGCCGGCATACTGGCTTTAAGGGCAAAGACATTCAGGGAGACCGATACCATGCCATACGCACCCTTCGATCTGACGGGACACGTCGCGCTGATCACGGGCGGCAACCGGGGCATCGGCCTCGGTATGGCCGATGCCCTGGCGCAATCAGGCGCCGGGGTGGTGATCTGGGGCACCAACGAGGCGCGCAATCAAGAGGCCGGTGAAGCGCTGTCGCGCCACAATGTCCCCGTGCTCGTCCAGAAGGTGGATGTGGGCGATGAAGCCGCCGTGGGGGCGGCCATGGCCGAGGCAGTGGCCCGCATGGGTCGGGTCGATTCGGTCTTCGCGAATGCAGGCATCGGTGGCGGCGGGCCCGCCTTCGTCGATATGGAAACCGACACCTACCGCAAAATTCTGCGGGTTAATCTGGATGGGGTGTTCTTCACCTTGCGCGCCGCAGCCCAGCATATGGTTGAGCGGGCCAAGGCCGGTGACCCTGGTGGCTCGCTCGTGGGCGTGGCCAGCTTGGCGGCCATCGAAGGCGCCGCGCGCAGCCAGCATTACGCCGCCACCAAGGGGGCTGTGATCTCCATGATCAAGGGCTGCGCCGTGGAATTGGCGCGCTATGGGGTGCGCGCCAATGCCATCCTGCCCGGCTGGATCGCCACCGACATGACCGCCGGCGCCCAGGCCGCCCCCTCATTCGCTGAAAAAGTCATTCCGCGCGTGCCGGCCCGGCGCTGGGGCGAACCGGAAGACTTCGGCGGCGTCGCGGTTTATCTCGCCAGTTCCGCCTCGGCCTATCACTCCGGGGATACGCTCATTGTGGATGGCGGCTACGCCGTTTTCTAAGCCAGCCGTAATTTCGCCGCCGAAAGCCGGTTCTGTGAACCGGCTTTCGGGAGGATGACATCATGCTTTACCGGCTTTTCGCCCTTGCCTGCCTCGCGGTCGCTCTGGTCGTGGCGCCGCCCGTGCGCGCCCAGCTTCAGGACCGTCAGCAGGACCTGTTGACCCTGTCGGAATATCTGGGCGCCCTCCATCACCTGCGGGGCCAGTGCGAGCGTGGCGAGGCGCGGGTCTGGCGCGAGGCCATGAAGGATCTGGTGCGCCACGAAGAGCCCTCCGCCCGCGAGGCCCGCGCCATGACCGAACGCTTTAATGACGGCTACCGCGACGCTCGCGACCGCTTTCCCGAATGCACGCGGGAAACCGCCTTCGAAGGCCGGGTCACGGCGCAAGAAGCGGCCTATCTCACCGGCTCTCTGCGCCGGGCGATAGAAGACCCGGATGAGCGCTATTGAGAGGAGCTGCGATGGCTGCCCCCCTGTCCGATGACGCCCAGAAAAAGCGCGCTCTTGATCTGCTGCTTGATGCCTGGGACACCGCCTTGACCGAGGGTGTAGACCCCAATCTGCTCGCCACCACCGCCATTTTCACGGCCCTGACCGACATGGTGGAGCTGCACGGCGCGGACGCCACCGCCAAAATGGTGGATACCCTGCCGGAGCGCATCCGACAGGGTGAGTTTACCTTGTCAGCGGACATGGACTGACGCGCGCCAACCCACCGCTTCTCAGACCACCGCTTCAATAAGCAGCGGCCCGCGCTCGGCCATGCCGCTGCGGAACGCGGCGGTAAAATCTTCCGCCGTCGTGGCGCGGATGGCGCGCACGCCCATGCCCTCCGCCAGCTTGGTCCAGCTGATGTCCGGATTGCCAATATCAAGCATGGACAAGGCTTTGGGGCCCGGATTCTCCGCCCCCACCCGCATCAGCTCGATATTCAAAATGGCATAGGAGCGGTTGGCGAAGACCACCGTCACCACGTCCAGATTCTCGCGCGCCAGGGTCCACAGGGTCTGCACCGTGTACATGCCCGACCCATCGCCCAAAAGGCAGATCACCTTGCGATCCGGGCAGGCGACCGCTGCCCCGGCCGCCACCGGTAGGCCCTGACCGATGGCACCGCCCGTGGTGGTCATCCAGTCATGCGGCGGACAGCCGATGGTGTGAATGGCGGAGAGGATCCCGGCAGTGACGCCCTCGTCGGAAATGATGGCATTTTCCGGCATTAGCGCGCCCACGGTCCGGCCCACCGCATCCGGTGTCAGCGGCCCGTCCTGGGGCAAGTCCGGGCGGACCAGCACTTGCGGTGCCACCGGCCGCGAGCGCGCGCCCAGCGCATCGGCGAGGCCAGCGAGCGCGCCATCCACATCTTCGGTCGGCTCGGCCAGGGTGATCGCTTGGCAGCCTTCGGGCAGCAATTCGCTGGGCTTGCCCGGATAAGCAAAGAACGCCACCGGGATCCGCGTGCCCACAAGCACCATGAGATCGGCACCATTGAGCGCGTCGAGCGCCATTTCTCCAAAGTAAGGCACCGGTGTCGGCAGCACCCGACCGGCGCCGCGCTCCAGGCGCTGATTGAAAGTGTCGCAATAAAGCTGCGCGCCGGTGACCGCGCAGATGCGCCCCGCCAGATCGAGCCCATTGGTGCGGGTGCCGCGACTGCCGACCACGACCACGGGCTTTTTCGCCGCGCGCAGGGCCTCGGCCACCGCGTCGATCTGGGCGCTGTCCACCTGTGGCGCGGCAGGCACCGGCAAGGGGGCGGCCGGATCGCCGGACTCGTCCCAGGCGGTGTCTGCGGGCACGGCCAGGGTGGCGATTTGCCCGGGATAGGTCTGCGAGGCCGCGACGGCCTCCGCGCCCAGCCCCGGCAACGCCTTGGCATCGGTGGCGGCGCGATACCAGGCGGAGACAGGCGTGGCGATGCCTTTCAGGTCGCTCGTCAGCGGCGCGTCATACCCCAGGTGATAGGTGGCATGATCACCGACCAGATTCACAATGGGGCTGCGGGCGCGGCGCGCATTGTGCAGGTTGGCAATACCGTTCCCCAGGCCCGGCCCCAGATGCAGGAGCGTCGCGGCGGGCTTGTCGGTCATGCGGGCATAGCCGTCCGCCGCGCCCGTCACCACGCCCTCGAACAGGCCCAGCACCGCACGCATACCCGGCACCTTGTCGATGGCAGCGACCAGGTGCATCTCCGACGTGCCCGGATTGGTGAAACTCACCTCCACGCCGCTGGCCACCAGCGTGCGGATCAGACTTTCCGCGCCGTTCATGGGCGGTTCCTCCTGCTGTTCGTTCGTATCGTGGTCAAACGCTCCCCGCCACTATGGCATGAGGGCGCGCGCGCCGACCACCACTTCGGCCCGCACGGCGCAGCCTCTCATCGAAGCAAATCCGGTTTAAGAGAAGGCGTAGCCTGTAAAGACTTTCAGCAGCACGATCGCGCCGAACCCGGCCACCACCACGCCCGAAACCTGGTTGATCTGGCGCAGGCGCGTGGCGCTCAGACGCGATTTGAACATGCCCATAATGCTGGTCAGCGCCAGCCACCACAGCGCGGACCCCGCCACCACCGAGCCCACCAGCACCGAGGCGCTGAAATAGGAGGCCCCTTCAGTCAGTCCTTTGCCCATGCCGGAGAAGATGGCGAAAAACCCCAGCATGGTGGCCGGGTTAGAGATGGTCAGCAGGAAAGTCGAGGCAATGGCCGTGCCCACGCCGCCACCGATCACCCGGCCTGGCAAGCGCACATTCGGATCGGTCACGGTTGCCAAGGCCCGCGGGTCGTCGAAATAGGTATGAATGCCCATCCCCACCAGCAGGATGCCGCCGAATGTCTGCAACACCCCCGCATAGCCCTGGATGAAGGTGGAGACGGCCGTCAAGCCAAAGGCAACAACAATCGCGAAGACACCATCTCCGATGGCCGCGCCCGTCCCAGACAGAAAGCCGTCCAGGCGCCCAAAGGCCAAAGTGCGGCGAATGCAAATCAGATTGACCGGTCCCACGGGAGCGGCGACCACGACGCCGATAAAAATCCCGCTCGCGATGAGAAACAGCATGTCCATCAGTACTGACCTGCTTCCTGCGCTGTCGTTGGCCGGCGCTGCATCCGTGGCCTTTGCGACGGGCCGATCCTCTCGCCCCATACAAGCCAACCCGCCGCATGGCTCTGAAGCCGCAGCAGACAGCGCTCAAAAAACCCACCCCTTATACTCGGATCTCGCCACCGCATCATGAAGGGATCGCCCTTTGTGCGGCAGGCTCCCGCCCGAGTGCCTGTAATGTGCGTCACGCTCCGCCGGAAATCCAGACCTTGTTCGGCCCGCCCTCGAACAGGGCGGCTCCACAGCGCCAGAATTAGCACTCACCGGCACAGGCTGCCAATAAAGTTGCGTAAAAATTGCCGCAACATCTATAATATTGCGCATTATATCTCGACAAAGACAGGAAATGATTCTTACCCTGAATGGGTCACGATTACCCGCGTCAGGAGGGCTCATGTCTGAACTGGTTAAGCAACTGGATGGCTACCGTCTGACCACGGCGGAAATCCTCTATCACATGCCCGACCATCCGGAGCTGTTGCAGAGTTATGTGTGGCAGGAGCTGGATATGGCGCCGCGGTTTCCGGTGCTGCACAAGTTTCTGGATTTCTGGAGCCGTAACCTGGATGGCAAGGTGCACTCGGTCCGGGTCGCCTCCGCCCCCCTTGTGAGCACCGCGGAGGCTCAGTTTCTTGACGCGGAATTCGTGCTTCATTGAGGTGTGGCCCGGTTTGCGCGCATGGCACGCCGCTTGCCTCACTCCGTGTCAACGTTCATTGTGAACGACATGTGGCGGGTATGGGGGTCGAGACAGCCACGGGACCCCGCGTGAGGGACCCGGGTCTCAGGGGGACAGGCGATGCAACTTTTCAGCGATCAGGGTATCGGCATTGTTCTGCTGGTGTCCCTGCTCTTGCTTATTGGCCTGGTTCTGGCGCGCAATGCGCCCTTTATCATTATCGGGCGTATTGTCAGCTTTATCTTCCGGCCGATCACGTGGTTGCTCCGGCGCATGCGGCTGTTGCCGAGCGTCACCGGGATGAAGCCGTCGACGGTGGGGCCGAGTGCGTTCGCGATTCTGTCGCGCGCCGCGCGCGAACAGACCGAGACCGAGAAAGCGCTCGGCGACGATTTCGACCACGAGCAAAGTCATATCCGCCAGCGCGGTTCGTTTTTCCAGTGGGTGCAAGTGATCGTGGGCTACATCCAGATCACAGAAACGCTCAATGAAGAAATCGAAAATAAATATTTCGAGTCAGCAGAAGATTTTTTCAAAAGCAAAGTGCCGGTAAACACGGATCCACAGAGTCTCTATGAGGATATCGAGGGGGGAATATCGATCACCTACTTTAAAAGTAGTGACGCTGGCGCCTATTTCCTGCTCAATGAGATGCAAAAATCAATCAATAATAACGTCTGGAAACTGACTGTCACTTACTCTGCGCTGATCTCAACGGTTTTCATTTTGAACTTTTTCATTGTGCAGGGGACGTGGATCGACTTCACCTATCTGTTTGGCGTGGCCGCTGGCAGCCCACTTTTCGACTATGCCACGTTCACGGTGGACGGGGACGAGGCGGCGAAGCGCGAATACTTTAATCAGGCCATGTTTGGCGTTTTCTCCTGCTTTGTGGCGGCGCTCATTATGTGGCTGCTCTATGGCATTGAGTATATTCCCTATCAGCGCAATAACAGTCGAGAACTGAACAACTTCGTCACCCGCTATTTCGCCCGCCTGACCGACCACTACAATCGCCTGGTCGCCAAGGCCAAGTCGGTGACGATCGGGAATATCACCAACCCCAAAGAACTCGCCACCATGGCACAGCGCTATCACAAGATGATCTTGTGGATCGCCATGCGCTCCTTCTTTATCGAAGGTTTTATCCGGAACATTATGTTCCAGATCCGGCGAGATACAGGCTATTATCTGTTCTTTGTGCCGCTGTTCTTTGGTCTGGCGCTCTATATAATTTGGGACGTGGCCCATTTCATCGTTGCGCTGATGCAAAACGATAGCAGCTATATGGAGCAAGTGGGCAGCGCGAGTTGGATCTTCTATGTGTTCTTTGGACTGCTGATCTTGCTTTACATGTATTTCCTCACCAACTCGCTTTCAAGCATTGAGGAAGTGAACCAGGACGAGTGGATCGGGTTCGACAATCTCCAGCTTGAAGAAGTGTTGGGCGATGTGGTCGGCAAATATGCCGAGGACGTGGGCTATTGGAAGAACCGCGTCGGCGGACGCGGGGATGTGGGCTAAACACCCCCGCACCGTGGAGCCGCTCGAGTCGGCTTGCCCGCGTCTGATTTACAGATCCAGCGTCTCCTGGAAGCGCACGGCCTGACCGCGTGCGGTGCCGTCGACCTGCCCTTCCCACATCACCGTGTGACCGCGAATGATCGTGCCCTTGGGCCAGCCGGTGACCGTGCGCCCGGCAAACGGCGTCCAGCCACATTTGCTGGCGATCCAGTCATCGGTGATGGTGCGGCTTTCCTTAAGATCCACCACGGTGAAATCCGCGTCATAACCGGTCATCATACGGCCCTTGCCGGCGATGCCGAAAATCCGCTGCGGTCCGTGGCAGACCAGATCCACCAGGCGCTCCAGGCTCAACCGACCAGCGTTCACGTGGTCGAGCATCACCGGCACCAGGGTTTGCACGCCCGGCATGCCGGACGGGGATTTGGGATAAGGATCCGCCTTTTCCTCCAGCGTGTGCGGGGCGTGGTCCGAGCCCAGCACGTCCACCACGCCCTGATCGAGCCCCCGCCAGATGCCCAGGCGATGGGCCTCTGAGCGCACGGGCGGGTTCATCTGCGCCCGCGTGCCCAGGCTCTCATACGCTCCAGGCGCCGAAAGCGTCAGGTGCTGGGGGGTCGTTTCCACCGTCGCCACATCGCGATACTGGGCCAAGAGATCCATTTCATCGGCCGTCGAGATATGCAGCACATGCACCCGCGCCCCGGTCTCGCGCGCCAGCGCCAAGAGCCGCCGCGTGCATTCGATCGCCGCTTCTGCGTCGCGCCATTCGGGATGGGTCAGGACATTGCCCAGTTCCGCCACCTCGCGCCGCTCGCGCAGGCGGAACTCGTCTTCGCTGTGGAACGCCGCGCGACGCTTGATGCGCGTGAGCACCGAGCGCACCCCGTCATCATCCGGCAAAAGCAGCGTGCCCGTGGACGAGCCCATGAACACTTTCACCCCGCAACAGCCGGGCAAACGCTCCAGATCCGGCAGCTCATGGGCGTTTTCCGCCGTGCCGCCCACGAAAAACGCGAAATCGCACCACATGCGATTGGTGGCGCGGGCGACTTTGTCGGCGAGTGCCTCGGCCGTGGTGGTGGGCGGCTTGGTGTTGGGCATCTCGAAGACGGCCGTCACCCCGCCTATGACCGCCGAAAGGCTGCCCGTGGCCAGGTCTTCCTTGTGCTCCAGGCCGGGTTCGCGGAAATGCACTTGGGTGTCGATAACGCCAGGCAGCAGATGCAGGCCCGTCAGATCCCGAACCTCGCCCGCGGACGCGCCGGATAAATCACCCATGGCCGCGATGCGCCCCTCTCGCACGGCCACATCGCCCGTGCCGATGCCATCATGATTGACGAGTGTCGCGCCTTTGAGAATCAGATCGTACTGGCTGGACTGGATCATGGCTGCCCCTTTGCTGCGTGCGCCCTTGCGGGCCCGTCCTCGCGGCATTACCTAGCACAGGTCATTAGGAGATACAGGTCATGGACGATCCTTTTCCCCAATCGCCAGTGCAAGTTGAGCTGGATCAACGCGCGGTCCTGCGCCTGTCGGGGGCGGATGCGCGCACGCTCCTCCAGGGGCTTGTGACCAATGATGTGACCCGGGTCAGCGAGACCCAGGCCGTCTATGCGGGCCTGCTCACGCCCCAGGGCAAATTCCTGTTCGACTTTGTCATGGTCGCGGATGGCGCGGATCTGCTGCTTGAGTGTGCGCGCTCTGAGGCGCCGGCGCTTTTGAAACGCCTGACACTGTATCGTCTGCGGGCAGACGTTCAATTGCGGGACGCCAGTGAAGACCTGAGCGTATGGTCAGTACCCGGCCAAAGCGACGCTCTGGGGCTCTCCAGCGAGCCGGGCCACGGCCGGCGTGAGGGCGCGGCGATCCTGTTCACGGACCCTCGCCTGGCCGCACTTGGTGCCCGGATGATCGCCCCGCGCGGCAGCTTGCCTTTGGATCTGCCGGCGGATGATCCCGCAGCGTATGACCGGGTGCGCCTTCACCTCGGTGTGCCCGAGGCGCCAACGGATATCGTGCCTGAACGCTCGTTTCCGCTTGAATGCAATTTCGAAGATATGCACGGCGTTGATTTCCGCAAAGGCTGTTATGTGGGCCAGGAAGTCACCGCGCGCAGCAAGCACCGCGGCTCGGTGCGCAGCCGCATCCTGCCCCTTGAGAGCGCGGGACCGGTGCCCGAGCCCGGCACCGCCATTACCGCTGGCGGCAAACCCCTTGGCACGGTCCGGAGCGGGCGCGACAATCGCGCCCTGGCGCAACTGCGCATTGACCGCTGGCGTGACGCGCAGGCCGCCGGCGCCGTACCGGAAGCCGACGGCCAGACCCTGACCATCCGTGTGCCGCCTTGGGTGGCACTGCCTGCGGCCGCCTGATCTCCGGACCCGTGATGCCTCCTGCTGCTGCCACCACGCGCTGCCCCTGGCCCGGAGATGATCCCCTCTATGTGGCCTATCACGACGAGGAATGGGGCGTGCCCGAATGGGATGATCGGGCGTTGTTCGAGAAACTCATCCTGGACGGCTTCCAGGCGGGCCTCGCCTGGATCACCATTTTGCGCAAGCGCGAGGGCTTTCGGGCCGCCTTTGAGGGCTTCGACCCGGCCCGTATCGCCCGCTACACAGAGGCGGATGTGGCGCGGCTCCTCGCTGATCCGGGCATCGTCCGCCATCGCGGCAAGATCGAGGCGACCATCGGCAATGCCCAAGCCTGGTTGCGCCTGATGGAGCGCGATGGGGGATTTTCCGGTTTTCTGTGGGATTTCGTGGACGGGGATCCGGTGCAGAACCGCTGGACATCCATGGATGAGGTGCCCGCCGAGACACCCATGAGCAAAGCCCTCTCCAAGGCGTTGAAAGCCGAAGGGTTCAAATTCTGCGGTCCCACCATTGTCTATGCCTTTGCCCAGGCTGTCGGCATGGTGAACGACCATCTGGTCACCTGCCCGGCCCATGCCCGTGTGGCGGCGCTGGCCAAGAGCCGGCCATGAGCGTATTTGCTCCCCCCCCTGCCCGCGCCGTATAATCGCACCCAAGCGACAACAATTCCGAGGACTCTTCGTGCCCAACGCCATCATCAGCGGAACCGGCCTGTTCACGCCGCCTCACTCGATCAGCAATGAAGAGCTGGTCATCTCGTTCAACAGCTATGTTGAACGCCATAATGCCGCGCATGCGGATGCCATCGCGCGCGGTGAGATGGAGGCCCTGTCCCCATCGAGCGCGGAGTTCATCGAGAAGGCATCGGGCATCAAGGCCCGCTATGTGATGAACAAGGACGGCATTCTGGACCCGGACATCATGTGTCCGCGCCTGCCTGAACGCGCCAATGACGCGTTGTCAGTGCTCGCCGAAATCGGCGTCACCGCCGCGCGCCAAGCCATGGAGCGGGCGCGCAAAGGGCCTGAGGATATCGACGCGGTGCTGGTGGCGTGCTCCAACATGCAACGCCCCTATCCGGCCATGGCCTGCGAAATCCAAGACGCGCTTGGCATTCAGGGCTTTGGCTTTGACATGAATGTGGCCTGTTCCTCGGCAACGTTCGGCATACAGACAGCCGTGGACTCGGTGCGCTCGGGCAATGCCCGTGCCGTACTGGTCGTCAGCCCGGAAATCTGTTCGGGTCACTTGAATTTCCGTGACCGGGACAGCCATTTTATTTTCGGTGATGTGGCCACCGCCGTGGTGGTGGAGCGCCCGGAAACGCATCGGGGCGATGAGGCGTTCGAAATCCTGGGCACGCGGCTTGCCACCCAATTCTCCAACAATATCCGGAATAATTTCGGCTTCTTGAACCGCACTGCACCAGAGGGCATCGGCCAGCCCGATAAGCTGTTCGTGCAGGAGGGTCGGCGTGTCTTCAAAGAAGTGGTGCCATGGGTGGCGGAAATGATCGTCACCCATCTGAGCGATCAGGGCATCGCACCAGAGGCCCTGAAGCGGCTATGGCTGCACCAGGCCAACATTAATATGAATGAGCTGATCGCTAAGCGGGTGCTGGGCCGCGACGCGCTTAGCCATGAGGCGCCGGTGATCCTGGATGAATACGCCAATACCAGTTCAGCGGGCTCGATCATCTGTTTCCACAAATATCGTCACGATCTGGCGCAGGGCGATTTGGGGATTATCTGTTCCTTCGGCGCCGGCTATTCGGCCGGAAATGTCATTGTGCGGAAAGTCTCCTGACCGCACAATGATCATCTGATGAATGGCGCACGCTCAGTGCGCCATCAGCACCGGCAGCGTGGTATGCGAGAGCACATGCCGCGTGGCGCCGCCCAGCAGCATTTCGCGAATGCGGCTGTGGCCATAGCCGCCGATCACCAACAGGTCGGAACCGGAGCGATGCGCCTCATCCAGCAAGGTTTGTCCGATGGGCCGGCCCTGCGGATCCACGATATGCTCCACACTGGAAAGCCCGTGATAGGTGAGATACGCCGCCAGGCTTTGCGTCAGGCGCGTATCCTTCCGGTCACTGGTGACATTGAGAATGTGGATGCGCTGGGCGCGGGTCAGGAACGGCATGGCCTCACGCACGGAGCGCGCCGCTTCGGCGCTGCCGTCCCAGCCGATCGTGACCGACTGGCCAATGCTGGCCGGCACGGTGGCGGGCGCGAGCAGGATCGGCCGCCCCCGGCTCATCAGGCATTCCTGAAGCGCATCGGCGATGCCATAGGCGCCGTCGTCTTCTTCCTGGTTTTCGAACACCACCAGGTCGCTCAAAATGGCGTGGCTGCCCACGACCCCGGCAAACGGGCCCATATCATCGGCAAAGGACATGCTGGGCGCGCCGGGTCCGTGGGGCGTGTCGGTGAGGGAGAGGCCATAGGATGCGGCCACATCGGTGAGCGCCTGGCGGGCGCGCCCTGCGGCCAGGTCCGCCGCCTCGCGCGCGGCGTTGATGATGTCTTGAATGACCGGCCCCGCGACGCCTTCGCCCATGAACGGCAGGGTTTCGGTTGGGTCCGGGCGCACAAACAGCCCTTCCACATGGGCGTCGAGCGTCCGCGCCACCAGGGCGGAGAGGGCCAAAGCCCCGGAATCCCGAGGCGTGCCAGTCAGAGGCACGAGCAGTTTGCGAATGGTCATGGGGACATCTCCTGGGCCGGGCAGCTCAGTGAGCCAGGGTTATGGGGCACGAATGATCCAAGCGCGGCAGTGGCGCGCGGACAGGGTCAGGTTACACCGGTCCATCTCACCAAGTGGTGACGGTCAACAAGACATCAGCCATCGTGTCCCGACATTGAGCGCATGGCCTTGACGCAGGTCAACCCCCGCGTGCCAGGCCTCACCAAAAGAACCAACGCCGCCGCTTGGGGCCGCCATTGCCCTCGCCATTCCCGCCACCAGCACCGCGGGGTCGCGAGAAGGCTTTCAGGCGCCGCTGTACACGGCCGTAGATCGTGTCTTCCGGATAGGCGCCGTCATCGTCCGGCTCGCCCGCGGGCATGCCGGTCAGCACTTCGATCCCCTCTTCGATGGTCGTGATCGGATAGATATGGAACTGGCCCGCACGCACCGCCGCCACCACATCCTCGCGCAGCATCAGCTCCCGTGCATTCCCGGCCGGGATCATCACACCTTGCTCTCCCGTCAGACCACGGGCGTCGCACACATCGAAGAAGCCTTCGATTTTTTCGTTCACGCCACCGATCATCTGCACTTCGCCGAACTGGTTCACCGACCCAGTGACGGCGAAGGCCTGGGAGATCGGCACATCGGCCAAGGCCGATAACAGGACGTAAACCTCCGTAGACGACGCACTATCACCGTCGATGGGGCCGTAGTTCTGCTCATGGGCAATGGTGGCCGTGAATTGCGGTGGCCGCTCGGCGGAGAATTTAGCCAAGAACCAGGCGTTCAGGATTTCCACGCCCTTGGCATAGACCCGCCGCCCAAAGCCCACTGTGCGCTCAATATTCTGCACCCCCATACCGCCGACCCCGGCCGGGCGCACCTGCGCCGTCACCCGCGAAGGCGAGCCGAAGCGGAAATTAGGCAGGGAGTGCACAAACAGCGAGTTGATCTGGCCTGCTCGCGCGCCGTCCGTGTCGATCAGTTTCACGTCATCGCCGATGAAGTCCATATAGCGATCGCGAAGACTGTCGGCACGGGCCTCGCGGGCTTTCAGGGCCGCACTCACATGCTCTGCCCCAATGACCGGGTGGCCCATTTCGCGGGCCTGATAGTCCGCCTCGCGCAGAAGATCGCCGAGCGGCTCCAGCAAGATCGACAGTTTTTCCCCATCATCGGCGCGGCGGGAGGCATCTTCCACCACCCGCGCAACTCCGGCGGGCGACAAGGGTTTCAGGCCGTTGTCGCGGGCGAAGGACCCGATGACGCGGGCGAGATACAGTACTGTTTCCGCCGTGCGATCAATCTCGGTGGAGAATTCCACCTGCACTTTAAACAGTTTGGGGAAGTCCGGCTCGCGCCCGCATAGCACGTGATAAAGCGCCGGCGGCCCGTAGAGCACCACTTTCACATCAAGCGGAATGGGCTCAGGTTCCAGCATCACCGTGCTGGCCATGCCATAATACTCCGCAGGCGACTCAACGGTAATCTGCATGCGGCGCAACGCTCGCTTTAGCGCGTCCCAAGCCAGCGGGTCGCGCAGGATTTTCATGGCATCGACGATCAAATAGCCGCCATTGGCATGGTGCAAGGCGCCGGGGCGAATGAGTGTCGCATCGGTGACGAGCGCGCCCATTTGCGACCGGTACTCCACCCGGCCCAGAAGATTGCCCAAGCTGGGATGATCCAGATCGATCACCGGCGCGCCTTCCGCCCGCCCATTGTCGATGAATAGATTAACCTTGTAGCGATCGAACGGCTCCTGCCAGGACTCAAGCCCGTTGTAAGAGCCGGGCCGGCCCTCCTCGCCTGCTTGCTCGGCAGCTTCGGGCGCGAAGACGGCGACATTCTCGACAATATCCTCGCCCAGCCGGCGCACCCAGTCGTGCACAATCGTCTCGCTCGGGAACGCGGCCTGCAGATCCGTCACGGCGCGGGCGACTGCGAAATTCGCGAATTCCTTATTCAGCTCCCGGAGTTTCTCGACCCGCTCGCCTTCCCAGCGCGGAATGGCGCGGAAGACTTCCTCGATCTGGTCCTGGATTTCGTCAATCTTACGTTCGATGGCGTTGCGCTCAGCCTCGGGCAAAACGGCGAATTCTTCCGGCTTCATCACTTCGCCGTCCTTGATGGCGGCGACGCCAATGCCGTTCTGCGTGCTGACCAGTGCGATGCCTTCGGCTTCCGCGCGGGCCTGAATGCGGCTCAGGGCCTCACGATGGCGCTGCTCGATGCTGTCCTCGATGGCCTTGCGGCGGGTGAGGTATTCCTCGCTTTGAAAAATGGCCGGCAGGGCACTGCGCAGTTCCTTCACCGCCCGGCGCACCAGATCATGCAGCCGCCGCCCGTCCCCCGGGCTCAGGCGCAGCGCACGCGGGCGCATGGCATCGTCGAAATTCGTCACATACACCCAGTCAGACGGCGCGCTTTCCTCTCGCGCCAACGCCCGCAGCAGGTCTTCCACCGCATCGTCGTGACCCGCGCTGCCATGGCCGAGCACGAAGAGATTGTAGCCGCCATGCTCGATGCGGGTGCCAAACCGGATGGCCTCCAGCGCCCGCTCCTGACCGAAGAGCCCGCTCAAGGGCGCCAGTTCCTCTGTGGTCACGAACGGAAGGTGTTCCGGCGCACAGCGGTGATACAGCGCCTCAGGCGGCAGTTCGGTAACCGGCATGTCTCAGCGCCCCCACGGTTTTCGGTGTCCCACACAAAGGGTGTATCATAACAGGACGCGAGCGGCGGCGCAGCCACACCTCAGCGTGAATTGCGGGATCCATGCTCTCTTTCGCGCTGTTGACAGCGGCCCGCGCCCGCGCCCATGTGACCTCTTGTCCGCCGCCCGATGATGAGCTGCACCATGCCTGCCCGTTCTTCCGATACGCCGCCGCGCGCGTGGCAGCGCATGCTCAGCGGCCGGCGCCTCGACCTGCTCGACCCGTCCCCGCTCGACATTGAAATCGAAGACATTGCCCATGGGCTGGCGCGGGTGGCGCGCTGGAACGGCCAGACCCACGGCGACCATGCGTTTTCTGTGGCCCAGCATTCGATTCTGGTGCTCGATATCTGTGCCGCGTTGAAACCCAAACTCAGCCCCGCGACCCAGGCCGCCGCCCTCCTCCATGATGCCCCTGAATATGTGGTGGGCGATCTCATCAGCCCCTTCAAAGCGGCGGTGGGCCTTGACTACAAAGTGTTTGAAAACCGGCTCATGGCGGCGATCCATCTGCGGTTCGGACTGCCCGCGCAGGCGCCCGAGAGCGTGCGCGGGCTCATCAAACGCGCCGACCGGATCTGTGCTTACTTTGAAGCGGTGCATCTGGCGGGGTTCTCAGAGACCGAGGCCCTGCGCTATTTCGGCGCGCCGCGCGATCTGCCCACTCCGGACATGACCCCCTGGCCAGTGGCGCGCGCGCAGCAACACTTTCTCGACCGCTTTGCCGCCATTCTGCCCACGCTATGACGCAAAAGGGCGGCAGAGTCCGTCCGAACGCAGAAAGATGCCGGCTAAACGCTACTCTTCATTAGGGTTTACCAGAGAGATGTGTTACACAGAACGTGCAGCGGCCAAGTTGGGTGACGGGCCGGATCGATCTACCTTGGCGGGAGTTATTTCATGATCTATGTCACGTCTCTGGACCATCTAGAGACGACCATCGACACCCATCGCCCCGCGCGCCTGATCAGCCTCCTGCCGCTGGAGGAAATCGATGAGGTGGTGGCCCGTCCCGACTATATGGACGAAGATCAGCACCTGAAAATCGGGGTGCACGACATCTCCGAAGAAATCCCGGACCTGATCGCCCCCGGGCGCGAGCACGCGGCCATGGTCGTCGCCTTCATTGAGGCCTGGGACAAGGCCCGCCAGAGCGGCGCCGAGGACGGCCCGCTGGTGGTGCATTGCCGCATGGGTATTTCGCGTTCTGGCGCCGCCGCATTCATCGCGCTGTGCATGCTGTCCGAGCCCGGACAAGAACATGCCATTGCCCAGGAAATGCGCCGCCGCGGCGCCCATATTCAACCCAACCCCCTGCTTGTGAAGCATGCGGACGATATTTTGGGTCGTGAGGGTCGGATGATCGCCGCCGTGGAAACCCTGGGGCGGGGGACGGGCTACAACGAGATGCCGTGGCTGGAAATGGCGCTGTGGACCGAGACCGACGAGGCAAGCCCCTCATGAGTCGGGCGCAGACCCTGCCGCCCCAGGATCAGGCCCCCACACCCAGCCGTGATAGTGAGGAACACTCGGTGATTATCGGCCTCTCGGCCGTGGTCATCGCCGTGACTGACGACACGCCCAAAGTGCTGGTGGTGCGCCGCCCCTATGCACCGCTGCAAAGCGGGGCGGCGGGCGAGCACCACTTCATGGACGCGGAAGAAGAACGCCAAAGCCCATGGCCGGAAAGCGGCGATTGGCTTGGCCTGCCGTTTGGTCCGTTCGACCCGGCGCTCCACCGGACGCTTGAAATCGGCTTGCGCAGTTGGGTGGAGGAACAGACGGACCTCCAGGTCGGGTATGTGGAACAGCTTTACACATTCGGCGACCGCGGCCGCTACGCCACCCTGCCCGGCCAGGGTCCGCGCGTCGTCTCCGTGGGCTATCTGGCGCTGGCGCAGGAAGTCGGGCACCCCGTGCAGGCCGACGGCGCCTGGGATGATTGGTATCATTACTTTCCGTGGGAAGACTGGCGCGAGGGCCCCCCGCCTATGATCGGCGCCGTCATTCGTCCGTGTCTGGAACGCTGGACCGCAGCCTCGCAAAGCGAGGGGCAGCGTACCCGGCGCTGGGACCGGGTGCGCGTGTGTTTCGGCCTCGACGGCATCGGCTGGGACGAGGAAAAAGTGCTGGAGCGGTATGAGCTGCTCTATGAGGCCGGTCTGGCACCGGAGGCCTTGCGCGACCGGGCGGAACGGGCGCGCGCCGAGCCGGGCCTGACCGGTGCTCACCCTCTGCCGGACCCGGCCCTTCTTGATCCGGGCCTTGTGGGACCAGACACCGACCCCGCCGCCGCGCCTGGCGCGTTCGGGGCGCCCATGCAGTTCGACCACCGACGCATTCTTGCCACCGCCATGGGCCGCTTGCGCAGCAAGCTGAAATACCGCCCGGTCGTGTTTGAACTCATGGCCGGTACCTTCACGCTGCTGGAGCTGCAACGCACCGTGGAAGCGATCGCCGGTATCCGCGTGCACAAGCAAAATTTTCGCCGCCTGGTTGAGCGCAGTGGCCTCGTCGAAGGCACCGGACAGATGATTCAAACAGGCGGGCGCCCCGCCGAAGCTTTCCGGTTTCGACGCGAACTCTTACGCGAACGCTCGGTTGGCGTGCGTCTGTCGCGATTCCGGGTCAGCACCGGCACTTGATTCACTAACTATTGCAATGACTTAGATGATGGGCTTGTTTTGCCCATTGACTTCCTA
Organism: uncultured Alphaproteobacteria bacterium; assembly: GCA_964625525.1. GTDB lineage: Bacteria > Pseudomonadota > Alphaproteobacteria > JAJFIK01 > JAJFIK01 > CAZVEE01. Next base: position 18,243 of record CAZVEE010000042.1, read on the forward strand.
ATACTCAAACTTAGCATAATATGGACCAGCCCGTTCTGCGGGCTCATTTTTGACGGTGGATATGCTCATTTTGAGCACAAGGAGGCGAAATGCTCAACGAAGCGGCAGCAGCGCAAGGCCCCCAGAGCCAGAATCTGCAAGCCGGCGTAGCCGCAGAGGCCGAGGCGCGGATCCCCGCAAGCCCCGCTCCGCTCGCGTATACCGACGCCGTCGCCGAGGCAACGGCCCCGCTCTACGCCAAAGTCGCGCATGTGATGCCGGCCATTGAATGGCCCGCCCATGCCCCGGTGATCCATGAGATTCTCGCTTGGAAGAAAAAGCGCAACGCGGTGATCCTGGCGCACAATTACATGACACCGGAGATCTTCCATTGCGTCGCCGATTTCGTGGGCGACTCGCTGCAATTGGCCATTGAGGCCGCCAAAGCCGATGCGGACGTGATCGTCCAGGCGGGCGTGCATTTCATGGCGGAAACGTCAAAACTAATGAGCCCGGATAAAACGGTGATCATTCCGGATATGCGCGCGGGCTGCTCGCTCGCCGCATCCATCACCGGTCGGGATGTCCGCCTGCTGAAAGAGCGCTATCCGGGCGTTCCAGTGGTCACTTATGTGAACACCTCGGCGGACGTGAAAGCGGAATCTGATATCTGCTGCACGTCTTCAAACGCGGTAGAGATTGTCGAATCTCTCGGTGTGGACCGAGTGCTGATGATTCCGGATGAATATCTGGCTCGCAATGTCGCCAAACAGACCGATGTGGAGATCATCGCCTGGCATGGGCGCTGCGAGGTGCATGAGCGCTTCACGGCCGAGGAGATCCGTCAGTACCGGGAAGCTCATCCGGGCGTCATCGTACTCGCGCACCCCGAATGCTCGCCAGCAGTCGTGGCCGAGTCCGATTTTGCCGGCTCCACGTCCGCCTTGATCGGTTATGTGAAAGATCGCCAGCCTGCCAATGTGGTGATGCTGACCGAATGCTCCATGAGCGACAATGTGGCCGCCGAAGCCCCTAATGTGAATTTCGTGCGTCCCTGCAATCTGTGCCCGCACATGAAACGCATCACTCTGCCGAACATTCTGGAGGCGCTGCAAACGCTGCGCACGCAAGTGCACGTGGATGCTGATGTCGCCGCGCGTGCGCGTCACTCGGTGGAGCGGATGATCGAGGTGTCCCGGCGCTCGAAGCTTCCCACGGCGGCCACGGCACGCCAGGCCGCGGCTGGATAAACCGCCATGCTGCACTCGTCCGCCTCTACTCCGGATACGGATGTACTGATCATCGGGTCCGGCCTCGCCGGTCTCTTCGCTGCGCTCACCTTGGCGAGCGGGGCGCGGGGCCCGCGCCCGCGCGTGACCGTGTTGACCCTGGGCACACCAGGCAGTCTTGCGGCCAGCGCCTGGGCCCAAGGGGGCATCGCGGCGGCATTGGGGCCGGACGACTCTCCGGCCCAACACGCGGCTGATACCATTGCGGCGGGCGCCGGCATTGTGGATGAGGCGATCGCCCGTCTCGTGGCCGAAGATGTGCCCGCCCGGGTCATGGAACTGGCACGCCTGGGTGTGCCCTTTGATCGGTATGAGGATGGCCGGTTTGCACTGGGCCGGGAAGCGGCCCATGGCCACTGCCGGATTGCGAAGGTCACTGGCGACAAGGCGGGCGCCACCATTACAGCCACGCTCGCACGGGCGGCCGAGAATACGCCATCCATCCGCCTGCTGAACGGGATCAGCGCCTTTGATCTCCTGCGCGATGGCGAGGGCCGCATTGGCGGCGTGTTGGCCGCTCGCGGTGAAGACATCCTGACCTTACGGGCCGCGCATGTGGTGCTCGCCACCGGCGGCGCCGGCGCCCTTTACGCGACGGCCACCACACCACTCAGCCTGTTGGGCACGGGTCTTGGCATGGCCGCGCGGGCGGGCGCGAGCGTGGCGGATGCCGAGTTTGTTCAGTTCCACCCCACGGCCATGGTGCTGGATCGGGATCCTGCCCCCCTTGCCACCGAGGCATTGCGGGGCGAAGGTGCGGTTCTGATCACGCAAAGCGGGGACCGCTTTATGCCCGCAGTCCATCAGGATGCGGAACTCGCCCCACGCGACGTGGTCGCCCGAGCCATTCACCAGCGCCTGATGCGTGGTGAGCGCGTGTTTCTTGATACCCGCACCGCCATCGGCGCCGCCATGCCGACAGCCTTTCCCACCGTCACGGGTCTTTGCCGCGCCGCCGGTATTGACCCGGTCCGCGAGGCCATTCCCGTGGCGCCCGCCGCGCACTACCATATGGGGGGGGTGGCCGTGGACGCAGATGGCCGGACCACCCTTCCGGGGCTGTGGGCTTGCGGCGAAGTCGCATCCACGGGATTGCATGGCGCTAACCGGCTCGCCAGTAACTCTCTCGCCGAGGCGGTGGTCATGGGCGCTCGTGTCGCCCGAGCCATTCTGTCTACGGACCAGTCCCCTACGGCGGCGGTGGCCCCTGTGGATGCTCAGGCCCGGCCGCGCACCCTCTCAAGCCCCTTGGTCTATCGCTTGCGCCAGACCATGACCCGGGAAGCGGGCCTGATCCGCTCTCACGACAGCCTTGCGCGTGCGGCCACAACTCTGGCGACTCTGGCCCCGGCGCTGGACGCGGCGGGCCTTGCCAATGTGCGGGCCACCGCGACTTTGATCCTCGCCGGTGCCGCGCAGCGCACCGAAAGCCGTGGCGGCCATTTTCGCAGCGACTACCCCACTGCGCATCCTGTCTGGCAACGGCGCAGCGTGACCACACTGGACACCGCCCAAACCGTACTGGACGCGCTTACCGTCGCCGCGCCACCGGCGGCACAGCCGAGCAAGGCCCAGTCATGACCACCCCACCCGATCTCGCGCCCCTGTCGGCGATCATTCTCGATCCCGTTCTGCGCCGCGCCTTTGAAGAAGATCTGGGCCGTGCCGGTGATCTGACCACGGATAGCGTCATTCCGGCCGATGCCCGCGCCGCCGCCCGCGCCGTGGCCCGCCGCCCGGGCCGCGTGGCCGGAGCCGATATCGCCGCGCGCGCCTTCCATTTGATCGATCCAGACCTCAGCGTTCACATTCAGTGCCGGGACGGGATGGCGGTTGTCCCTGGCGAAACGATCTTGCGGGTAGACGGGCCGGCCCGCGCTTTGCTCACGGGCGAGCGGGTCGCCCTCAACATGCTCGGCCATCTCAGCGGCATTGCCACCGCCACTGCCGCACTCGTCGCCGCAGTCGAGGGAACCAAGGCCAAGATCGTCTGTACGCGCAAGACCACACCGGGCTTGCGTGCTTTGGAAAAATTCGCCGTGCGCGCAGGCGGCGGCCAGAACCACCGCTTCGGTCTGGATGACGGTATTCTGATTAAGGACAATCACATCGCCATCGCCGGTGACATCGCCACGGCCGTCGCCCGCGCTCGCGCCCAGATGGGCCATATGGTGCATGTGGAGGTGGAAACCGACACGCTGGAGCAGGTTGAGGCCGCCGTCATTGCCGGTGCCGATACCATCCTGCTCGACAATATGACCCCAGAGCAATTGCGCGCCGCGATCGCACTCATTGATGGGCGCGCCCTTGCTGAAGCCTCCGGCGGTGTGACCGTGGAGAGTGCCGCCGCCATCGCCGCCACGGGCGTTGACCTCATTTCCAGCGGCGCCATAACCCATAGCGCCCCAACCCTCGACATTGGCCTCGATTTTGACGGGGGCGCCTAGCCCCTAGCGTACTCGCAAGGCCTCGGCCACCGCCCGGGCCGCCGCGAAAGGCGACACGCCCGGGGTCAGGGTCAGCAGCCGTCCCGGCAGGCCTTCGGCACGGGCCACGCCCTCGCGCCCAAAGCGCTCACGCACCATTTGCCGCAACAGGATCTGCGCCTGCGCATGCCGGCGCCGGGTCAACCGACCATCCTCTCGCGCCCACGAGGCATGCTCTTCCACCGCCGCTTGCAAGTGATCCAGGCCCTGACCCGTCTGAACGGAAATGGTCAGCACACGCGCATCCCACGTCTGCGTTGACCGCGCCACCAGGCCCAAGGCCCCTTCCAGATCGGCACGGGCCCGGTCCGCCACCGCTCCCATATCGGCTTTGGTCACCAGCGCGATATCCGGCACTTCCATAATGCCCGCCTTCATGAACTGCAGCGCGTCACCCGAGGCCGGTTGCACACAGAACACCACCGTGTCCGCCAAATCCGCGATTTCGGTTTCCGATTGACCCACACCGACCGTTTCCACGATCACCCGGTCATAGACCGCCCGCAAAATCACCGCTGCCGCGAAGGTGATGTCGGCCAGCCCGCCGAGCCGATCCCGCGCCGCCATAGACCGGATGAACACGTGTGGGTCATCCGGGTCCGTTGCAATGCGCGTGCGATCCCCCAACAGCGCCCCGCCAGTGCGACGCGAGGACGGGTCCACAGCAATCACGGCAACCGACCGCCCCACCCCGCGCCAGTCTTTCACCAGTGCACTGATCAAGCTGGATTTACCCACCCCCGGCGGCCCGGTGATTCCCAGCACATGCCCGCTTTGCTGCGCCCATGCCCAATCGAGCAGCCGTCCGAGCGCGGGGTCATCCGCATGGGTCTCAAGAGCCGCCAAGGCGCGCGCCACCGCGGCCTTCGCACCGCAGCTCACCTCATCGGATGTCGGCACAGGCATGATCATTACGCCGCCTCACACGCCGCCATTATGGCGCGCTTGCGCCGCCGCCAGCCGCGCAATCGGCACCCGGAACGGCGAGCAGGACACATAATCCAGGCCCAGGGTCTCGCAATAATCAATGGAAGAGGGGTCCCCGCCATGCTCCCCGCAGATCCCCACTTTCAGTGACGGCCGTGTCGCCCGCCCCCGCTCCGCCCCCAAACGCACCAGTTCGCCCACGCCATGGCGATCTAACGAGACAAACGGATCTGTGCTGAGGATCCCGCCACCCATATAGGTGTTCAGGAACCGCGCGGAGTCATCGCGGCTGATCCCATAGGTCGTCTGGGTCAGGTCATTGGTGCCGAAACTGAAGAAATCGGCTGAGGTGGCAATGTCTCCGGCACACAGCGCCGCACGGGGCAGTTCAATCATGGTCCCAACGAGATACTCGACTTTCCGTCCGCGCTCGGCTTCTACCGCATCAGACACCGCATCAATCCGGTCTTTGATGAAATCGAATTCCGACCGCATGGCCACCAACGGCACCATAATTTCCGGGATCACCGGCTCGCCGGTGCGATCAGAGGCGTCGAGCGCGGCCTCCAAAATGGCGCGCACCTGCATTTCGTAGATTTCGGGGTAAGAAATCCCCAAGCGGCAGCCGCGATGGCCCAGCATCGGGTTCACTTCCCGCAAATCCGCCACCCGCGCCCGCAGCCGCGCCCGATCCACATTCAGCGCCGCCGCCACATCGTCGATATCCGCGTCCCCATGGGGTAAAAACTCATGCAGCGGCGGATCAAGCAGGCGCACAGTCACCGGCAGGCCGCTCATAATCACGAACAACTCGGTAAAGTCTTTGAGCTGCATGGGCAAGAGCTTGGCAAGTGCCGCGCGCCGCCCCTGCTCGTCTTCGGCAAAGATCATTTCGCGCACCGCCAGGATGCGGTCCGTTTCGAAGAACATATGTTCCGTCCGGCACAGGCCGATGCCTTCCGCGCCAAAATCCCGCGCCACGCGAGCATCATCCGGCGTCTCGGCATTGGCGCGCACGCGCAAGCGCCGCATGCCGTCCGCCCACTGCATAATCGTGGCAAAGTCCCCGGACAATTCGGGTTGGATCGTGGGTACTGTGCCCCGCATCACCTCGCCCGTGCCGCCATCTATGGTGATGATATCGCCTTTGCGGATGACAGCCGGCCCCACAGTCACCTGCTGCTGCTCGTAGTCGATGCGCAGATCACCGGCACCGGATACGCAGGGCCGCCCCATGCCGCGCGCCACCACGGCGGCGTGGCTGGTCATCCCGCCGCGTGCGGTGAGAATACCCCGCGCGGCATGCATCCCGTGAATATCTTCCGGGCTCGTTTCCGTCCGCACCAGGATGACCGCGGTTCCCTGTTGTGACAGAGCCTCGGCTTCTTCCGCCAGGAACACAACCTGGCCCGATGCGGCACCGGGCGAGGCCGGCAGCCCACGTGCAATCACTTCCCGGTCCGCACTCGGATCAAGGCTGGGATGCAGCAATTGGTCAAGAGAATTGGGTTCGATGCGCGCGACCGCTTCGTCCCGTGTGATGACGCCCGCCTCACACAAGTCCACGGCGATTTTCAGCGCCGCCTTCGCCGTGCGCTTACCGCTGCGGGTTTGCAGCATCCACAGCTTGCCTTTTTCCACTGTGAATTCAATGTCTTGCATGTCCCGGTAGTGGCTTTCCAGCTTGGCGTTTACGTCCACGAGCTGGTTGAACACCGCTGGCATGCTTTCTTCCATGGACGCAAGATGCGAACCAGCCTCCTCGCGCGCAAGGCGGGTCAGGCTTTGTGGCGTGCGGATGCCGGCCACCACATCTTCGCCCTGGGCATTGATCAAAAACTCTCCATAGAGAGCATCATCGCCCGTGGAGGGATTGCGGGTGAAGGCGACGCCCGTTGCGCTGTCATCCCCCATGTTCCCGAACACCATGGCCTGGATATTCACGGCCGTCCCCCATTGCTCCGGGATGTCATGGAGACGGCGATAAGTGATGGCGCGGGCATTCATCCAGGAGCCGAACACGGCCCCGATCGCCCCCCAAAGCTGTTCTTCCGGGTCTTGCGGAAAAGGTCGGCCCAATTCATCCTGTACGAGCTTTTTATAAGCTTCAACCAGGGTTTTCAGGTCATCCGCATCCAAATCGGTATCCTGGGTCACGCCTTTGGCGGCCTTGATGTCGTCCAGCACATCCTCAAAGGCATGGTGATCAACACCCAGGACCACATCGCCATACATCTGCATAAAGCGACGATAGGAATCCAGAGCGAAGCGCTCATCGCCCGACAGGCGCGCCAATCCCTGCACGGTCTCGTCGTTCAGCCCCAGATTGAGGACCGTATCCATCATCCCTGGCATGGACACCCGCGAGCCGGAGCGCACGGACACGAGCAGCGGACGGGCGGCTTCTCCAAAGCCCCGGTCCACCACGTCCCCCACATGGGCGAGCGCGGTGGCGACCTGGTCACGTAAGCCATCTGGGTACTGACGGTGATTGTCGTAAAAGGCGGTGCAGACCTCGGTGGTAATCGTAAACCCTGGGGGCACGGGCAGCCCCAGATTGCTCATTTCCGCCAGGTTGGCGCCTTTACCGCCCAGCAGATCTTTCATGGTGGCGGCGCCATCGGCCGTTCCGCCGCCGAATCTGTAGACCCATTGCGCCATATCAGTCCTCCACGGAGACAGCGATCAGCGTGCGCCCGATCAGCCGTCGATTTTCGAGAAGTCCGCCACATCCGCCACGCTGGCACGGATTTGGGACAACAGTTTCAGGCGGTTGCCCCGTACATCTGCCTCATCGGCATTCACGGTGACCGTGTCGAAGAAGGCGTCAACGGGGGCGCGCAGCGGCGCAAGGGCGGCCATGGCGGCGGTGAAATCTTCGGCCTCCACAGCCATTGCGGCGGCTTTACGCGCGGTATCGATACGCTCGAACAGGATGGTCTCCTCCTCAAGCACAAAAAGCGCGGGGTCCGGCGCATCGTCATAGGACGTGCTGTCCTTCTTTTCCTCAATGCGCAGAATGTTGGCCGCCCGCTTGTAACCCGCTAGCAGATTGGCACCGTCTTCCGTATCGAGAAAATCTTTCAGTGCCGCAACCCGATCCGTGATCAACACCAGATCATCCTGGCCGGGGAGCGCGAAGACCGCGTCCACCAGATCATGACGGGCCCCCTCTTCGCGCAGATGCACTTTCATCCGATCCCCGAAAAAGGTTAGCAGATCGCCAGCCAGATCCCCCTGCTCCATCGTATCGCCCAGATGGGCCGCATGATGGCCGAAGCCCGCCTTAAACCACTCGGTCAAGGACAGGCGCAGACGGGTTTCCAGCACGATGCGGATGATGCCCAGTGCTGCCCGGCGCAGGGCGAACGGATCTTTGGAGCCGGTCGGCTTGTCACCGATGGCCCAGAACCCGGTCAGCGCATCAAACTTGTCGGCAAGCGCCACCGCCATAGCGATGGGCTGGTCCGGACACCGATCATTGGGGCCTTGCGGGGCGTAGTGGTCGCGAATGGCATCGGCCACATGGGCCGTCGTGCCATCGGCCAGCGCGTAGTACCGCCCCATCAGGCCCTGAAGCTCTGGGAACTCATAGACCATGCCGGTCACCAGATCGGCCTTGGCCAGACGCGCGGCCTCTTCGGCTTGTGCCGGATCGGCGTCAAGCGGCTTGGCCAGCGCGGCAGAGAGCGCGGCCAGGCGCTCTACCTTTTGCGCCACCGTTCCCAGGCGCGCATGAAACACCACATCGGCAAGCTTGGGCAGCCGCTCGACCAGCGGCGCCTTACGGTCCTGGTCCCAGAAGAATTTCGCATCCGACAGACGCGCCCGCAGCACCCGCTCGTTCCCTTGAACGATCCGTGTGCCGCCGTCTTCGGCCACCAGGTTCGACACGACAATGAAACGCGGTGCCAGGCGCCCGGTTTGAGGGTCGCGCACCGAGAAATACTTCTGATGCCCGCGCATGGCGCTGGTCAGCACCTCGTCGGGCAAAGCCAGAAAGCTCTCGTCGAACCGACCCATAAGGACCACCGGCCATTCCACAAGGCCGGCGACTTCAGTCAGCAGGCCTGGATCCTCGACCAATTCAAACGCCTCTGACGCCACCAAATCGCGCGCGTCCCGGTCAATCACCTGGCGCCGCTCGGCTGCGTCGAGAACCACATGCGCCTTGGTCATGGCGGCGCGATAGTCTTGGAACGTCGTGACCTGCACGGGCGTGGCGCCCATGAAGCGGTGGCCTATGGTCTCATTGGTGCTTGCGATGCCATCCACCTCGAAAGGAACAACCGCGCCATCGAAGACGCAAAGGATGCGATGCAAAGGGCGAACCCAACGCAGTTTGCCAGCACCCCACCGCATGCTTTTGGGCCAGTGAAACCCGCGCACCAGAGCCGGCACAATCTCGGCCAGAACCTCCGGTGTCGGACGACCGTCCCGCTCGATCACGGCGAAGTAAGTTTCGCCCTTGCCCGTGTCGCGCTTTTCTACCTGGTCCAGAGTCAGTCCGGTGGAGCGCAGGAAACCGTCAATGGCGGCTTGGGGCGCCCCCACTTTCGGGCCTTTACGCTCCTCGCGCAGGTCCGGCTGGCGGGGCGCCAGATCCTCGATCACCGCCACCAATCGGCGCGGTGTGGACACCGTCTTGATCGAGGGTTTGCCATAGCCCGCTTCGCTCAGATGCTGGCTCAGGAGACGGGCCAATTCGGCCTCCGCCCCGGCTTGCATGCGCGCGGGAATTTCCTCGCTGAACAATTCCAGGAGTAACTCAGCCATGGGTGAGCCCTCCTTTGGGTGCCGGATGTTCAGATTCCGCCAGCGCCTCATTCACCACACCGCCCAGGCCCGCGCCCGGGATGCGCCCTTGCGGGCTCTCAAGCCAGCCTTCGGCACAGCCCTTGGCCAGCGTGCGCACCCGGCCGATATACGCCTGGCGTTCGGTCACCGAAATCACGCCGCGCGCGTCCAGCAGATTGAACAGGTGGCTCGCCTTGATGCATTGGTCATAGGCCGGCAGGGTCAGCTTTTGCTCAAGCAGATGCGCACAAGCAGCCTCAGCTTCCGTGAACTGACGGAATAACACGTCAGTGTCGGCATGTTCGAAGTTGTAAGCGGAAAACTCGCGTTCGGACTGATGATAAACATCGCCCCAGGTCACGCCCTCGCCATTGAAATCAAGGTCGTAGCCATTGTCGATGCCCTGCACATACATGGCCAGGCGTTCCAGCCCGTAGGTCAGCTCGCCCGACACCGGGTCGCAGTCGAAGCCACCTACCTGCTGAAAATAGGTGAACTGAGTAACTTCCATGCCATCGCACCAGACTTCCCAGCCCAAGCCCCAGGCGCCGAGCGTTGGGCTTTCCCAATCATCCTCCACAAAGCGGATGTCATGATTGGCCGGGTCAATGCCGAGCGCCACCAGGCTTTGCAGGTAAAGGTCCTGCAAATTGTCTGGCGACGGCTTCAAGATCACCTGGAACTGATAATAGTGCTGAAAGCGGTTGGGGTTCTCGCCATAGCGCCCGTCGGTGGGGCGACGGCACGGTTGCACATAGGCCGCGCGCCAGGGCTTGGGGCCGAGCGAGCGCAAGGTGGTCGCCGGGTGAAACGTGCCCGCGCCCATTTCCAAATCATAGGGTTGCAGAATGACACAGCCCTGCGCCGCCCAAAACTGCTGCAAGGTCATGATCAGGCCCTGGAAGGAACGGTCGGGCCGGGATGCGCCAGAAGACGGGGTCTTGTCCATGGCGTGCGCGTCGGGCGGCGTCAGCGCCCCTTTGCCAGTCATGCCGTGTCACTCGAATGCGGGCCCCGACGCGCGAAAGGCCGGGGCGGGTGAATTGTCGCCATGCAAGACGCGACTCGCACGGCCGGCGCGCGAGGTTTCCTGCACCGCAGCGCGGACCCTAGCGGGGGGTCCGAAGCGGGTCAATGGGGCCGGCCGGCGCCCGGGGCTGGGCCGAACGGGCAGTCACCGCGACCGCAGCCCGAGGTCATGCTTTGCGGCCGGAAGGTCTGGCAGACGGGGCATTCACGCATGTCTTCCACCGGCCGCGCCTGAGCGGACTGGCGCGCCGTGCTTCCGTGCGAGCCTTGGCCGTGGCTGTGCTGGCCGTGACCACTTCGGCCCTGACCACTTCG
>CAZVEE010000043.1:0-28884 GCA_964625525.1 uncultured Alphaproteobacteria bacterium
GGGTCCCACGCGTCCAAATGCAGCTCAAGCGCCAATGGCTTGTTCACGACCAGCGGAGCGCTCGCCGCCAGCGTGCCTTCGGCGATGACAGCAATGTCATAGAGTGGGTTTTCCGCCCCGTCGAACCCATAGACCCGCGCATAGTACCGCCCCGCCGCGAAGCCCTCCAGCGACAGCGCCTCGTCGTCGGTGACGCTCTCGGAAAAGCCGACCATGGCTCCGGTGGCGCCAAAGACTTCCAGGTCCAGATCGCCGGCCGCGTGGGAGAACCTGATGGCCACTTCAGCGCCAGCCCCCCCATCGCCCAGCAAGACGAAGGTGAACCAATCCTCATCGCCCGCCGGCAGAGACAGCCCCTGCGCGGTGACGCTGGTCTCGACGGACCCCAGATCAGTTGCCGTCTTGCGGAAATTGTTGCTTTCGAACCGGTCCGCGAACGGCGTGGCGACGGGGGCGGTGATCTCCAGCGTATAATCCGGGTTCGCCGCACCGGCAAAACCCTCAACCAGTAAGGCATAGGAGCCCGCCGCCAATCCCTTCAGACTGATTTGTTCATCATCGGTAACACTGTTGGCGGTTTCCAGCAGCGTGCCGTTCGCATCAAACAGGGCCAGGTCCACATCACCGGCAGCGTGCGAGAAGTCGAGTGACACGCTATGCGTTTCATCCGTATCAAGTGCAATATCGAAGGTAAACCAGTCCGGGTCTCCCGCTTCCACCGACAAGTCTTCAAACCGCTGTGTTCCACTGATGAGGCCCAGAGGCGTCGCGTCGGCGAGCGTGTCGTTGTCTTCAAACTGGTCCCCCGTCCCGGCAGGTGTATCCGGATTGATCTGTGCCCAGATCGTCCCCCAGCGTCCGTCTTCACCGTCGATGTCCACAAAGCCGCTCGGCAGGGCATATTGGTTGAAGGCCCAGAAGGTGGTGTCGTCCACCGGATCCACCACGACACTTGTGTAATCGCCCCACCGGTTGGCACTCCCGCCGAATGTGCGCAGATAGGGGGCCTCACCGGCTTTGATTTCCAAAGTCGGCCCGAAGGCCCCGTCATCTGCATCCTTTTGGGCGTAGTACGCGCCGCCGAACAGGGTGGGTGAGGAGGCAGAGAAGCCCACCCCCACATCACCGTCGGCGTTCACGGCAACGGAGGGGAAATAGGTGAAGGTGCCAGCGCCCAGGTCCTCCGCGCCGATGGCCGCCTGATCGGCCAGGGTGGGAACGCCCGTGACGTCGATCTCAGTCCAATAGGCGGTGGCCTGACCCGCATCGGCGCCGCTGGCCGGGGCGGTGGTGAAGACGCCATGCAGCGCCCCATCGCGCAGCACCGCATCAAGGGCCCGCGTATCATTTGTGGCGATCAAAGCGGCGGTGCCGGGCTGCGGCGCATCGGTCAGATTGGCCGGGTTCCCCACATCCTGCCCCAGCGATACGGTTGTTGGGAAGAAGCTCGGATTGGTGAGCGGATTGGTGACCCGCGTCACGGTGACAAAGTCATTGGCGCCATCCAAGAAGCTATTGCCGAATGTGCTGTAGAGATAGGTGCCCAGAGAGCCACCCGGCGCATCACCCAACACGCGGGCCGGTTGCTGCGTGAAGACAACGTCCCCGGGCGAGGGGTCGAACACGCCCACATCCGCGGTGCCGCCGTCATAGAAACCACCACTGCCCGCGCCCTTGTCGATGATCCACAATAGCGAGTCCTGTCCGCCTTCATCTTCAAAGCCGAACATGTTGTTGGTGATATAAACGGCCTCTTCATCGGTCGCCAGCCCGGGATAATCCGCCCAGGTATTGATACCATTCAGCGTAGAGAGGGAGTCGATCTGCGAGAACCACCAGCCGTCATTGGGGTCGCCCGTGCGCGATACCGCCACATTGATGGCACTCTGATCGTCGATGGCCGTGCCCGTGTCGCGACCAGCGAAGCTTAAGAACACGACGACAAAGCGGTCTTCAAACGGATCATAGGTGATCTTCGGATCAAAGGCCGCACGCTGACTCGGCAGAGTGATGCCCGAGGGAGCGAAGAAATCCACCAGGCTTTGGGAGTTCTGTAACGTGCCATCTTTGGTGAACCACTGAATATTGGAGTTCACCACATTCACCACATGGTTCACGCCGGCCGCGCCATGCGGATCCGGCGGAATGAACCCGCTTTGGTTAATGGTGATCGCATCGAACGTCGTGATGACAGATGCGTTGGTCAGTGGTTCAGGGCTGGCGGTCAGGGTGGTCACGGCGAGTTCCTCAAAATCCGGAGCGAGAAGGCCTGAGTCGAGTGCGCCTGTCGTGAATTCGATCTTGGAGGGGCCGATGGGTTCCGAAGACGGCACGGCTCCTGGTTCCAACGCATCGATGATGGCGGCGGCCGGTGTTTTGGATGTGGCCCGCCCGCTGATCACGATATCGTCGAGGAACAGGGACTCCTGGTCACTGTCGAATTGGGGGCTGAACATGATCATCAGATCATTGGGATCCACATCCGGATCTTGGAAGATCGTCTCTAAGTCGATGGTCACCTCAGTCCAGTTGGCGCTGCCGTCATCGGCATTGCGGGCGGCATTAAGGTCTGTCCCTTGAATGGCGAAACCGAGCGCACCAAGGGGAGCGTTCTGTTTGCCGAACCAGACTTCGAATTTATCCCGCTGCGGATCACTGGCTGTCCCCTCATAGTCTTCACCCGGCGCCAGCCAGTAGGAGAAGGTGAGGGACCGGTCCGTGAAGCCTGTCAGGTCGAGACCTTCCAGGCGCAGGTCTACAAACCCATCCGTATCGTTGATGACAAAGTTCTTCTCCGTCGACGGATTGGTCACCACGCCGGAGGGGGACACGTCCGGGGCATTGGCGCCATTGAACCAGTTGACGCCGATGGCGTCCTGCGTATCGCCATCGCTCCCTGTGGGGCCGACCTTGCCCGAGCTGCTCCAGAATGTTTGGAAATCGAGGCCCGGCCCGCCTTGATTGCTGGCCCCCGGGTTGGTCAACACATCCGAACTGGTGAAACTGTCCGTATTGGTTGTGTTGACTGTAAGGTCATTGAAATCCTGAGCGGCAATCGTTGTCAGCGGTTCGGTGACGGACGCCGGAGGATCGATGCTGAGTGTGTAGTTCGGATTTTCGGCACCGGCAAATCCGTACACGCGGGCGAAATAGGTACCCGCCGCCAAGCCGGTCAAAGACAGGCTTTCTGTATCTGTAATACTTTGAGATCGTGCAAAGATCGATCCGTTGGCGTCCATCAACTCCAGGTCCAAATCTCCCAGATCATGCTCGAAAGTGATGCGGACCTCATCTTCTGCTTGACCGGTGGCCGCGGTTTCAAACCGGTACCAGTCGTCGTCGAACGGCTCGATGGATAAGTCGGTCTCCACGCGCGGCGCGGTGATCAGGCCGAAATCCGTCGCCGTGCCCAGGCTGTCATTCTCCTCAAAGCGGTCGCCTTTGCTCACGGCCTGCGGCGTGGTGAAGGCAAGATCATAAGTGGGATTCTCCGCACCCTGAAAACCGAGAACTTCCAGCAGATAGTCTCCGGTGTTCAAGCCCTTCAGGCTGATCAGTTCACCATCCGTGACACTGTTGGACGTTTCCAGCAATGTGCCGTTTGCGTCATAGAGCCGGATGTCCAGGTCGCCTTGAGCGTCTTGAAACAAGGCGGCTACCGCATGGGTTTCATCCGCATCATCCAACAGTGTGAAACGGTACCAATCCGGATCATTGGGCTCTAGGGTCAACCCCTCGACCGTCTCTACACCGCCCTGGAGGCCGAGATCTTTCGCCTCACCTTGGGTGTCATTGTCCTCGAAGGCGTCGCGGCCGATGCCGCCGCCGGACACCATGACCGAATCCTGGTCGTCTTCCGACGGATCACTATTGTTGGGAGTGGAGTCCTCGTCCGGCTCGGCCACTGCGACGACTTCAGCGGTGATGAGAGTGTCCACGGCGCTGTCCACCCGGGCGCTGACCTCCAGCACGCGGGTCAAGCCGTCGCGCATATTGCCCACATCCCAAATGCCGGTTGTGGTGTCATAGGTCCCTTGGACCGCATCCACGGTCGTCACGGTGAAGCCGGGCAGCGGCAATTCGACCAGAATGCCTGAGGCGGTCCCCGGTCCTTGATTGGTGAGGGTCACAGTGAAGTCGATCTCTTCCTCCGGTCCCGGAGCGGCATTGCTGACGGCAAGGTCGAGTTCCAGGTCAATGGTGGTGGGCGTGGTGGTTCCCACACTCACGAAATTGTTGACCGCGTTATTGCCTGGGTTGGGATCGGGGCCATCCGCCGTGACCTCTGCGAAGGTGCGCCAGTCCTGTCCGCTGCTCGGCGTGAATATCACATCGAGTTGCGCGGAGTCGCCGGCGGCCAGATCGCCGAGAGTGAAGAACAACTCATTACCGATAATCTGTACGGTGCCTTGGCTTGTGTTGACCGTGCCCGACACCAAGCCTGTATCAACCACTTCACGGACCCGAACATTGGTCGCGTCGGCTGGGCCGGTATTCGTGACCGTGTATGAATAGCTGTAAGGCGTGCCAATGCTGGTGCCTGCGGGATCGCCGATAAAGGTGATGGACAGGTCCGCTTGTGTCGCTGCCGCCTGATCGACTGTGATGTCCGCATTCGCCGCATTATTGGTGGGGTCCGGATCATAAAGTGGCGCATCGACCGTGGCGAGGGTGGTCACCGTACCCTCCGTCTCAGGGGCGGTCAGGGTGAGAAACAGGGTTGTGCTCTCGTCGGGCGCCAGGCTGTCGAGTTCGAGGGACACTGTATCCGTATCGGGGTCAAAGGTTAGAGGTTGGCCCGAGGCGCCCTCTGTACCCGAAACAAAATCCACCCCATCGGGCAGCACGACGCTGGCGCGCACGTCTTGTGCGGTGGCCGGGCCGTCATTGCGAACGGTGGCGATAACGCTGAAGACGTCTTGCTGGCGCAAGGGCGTATCCGGGCTGCTGATCTGCACGCGTAAATCCGCTTGCTCGGTCAGGCTCACTGAGCCTGGCGCATAGGCAAAGACCGGCGCATGCAGACCATCATCCACGATGCCATAGATGAAATAGTCTCCGGGCGGGACGTTATCTGGCACCCAGTCAAAAGTTCCGGTGCCGTCCGTTTCAGGCAAGTCCACCGCAATCGGGACCCCGTCAAAGCCCGCCTGATCTGTGTCATAGAAGAGCGATACGGTTGCCGTGGAGTCCGCATCGAAGGCTGTGTATGTGATGGGAATGGCGCCGGCCGGATTCGGGGCGCTCGGGGTCTGAACCTGCAATTGCGGTGTCTCGTCATCCACAAAAGCGAGATAGTCGACCTGGCCCAGGCCGGCTTCATTCATGATTTGCAGATCCCAGTTACCGGCCGCGGGGTTCTGAACCAGGACGGACGTCGTGGTCGTCGTGGTCAGATCTTCCACAATCGAGATGCCGTTGGCGGCAAATTCTTTCTCGCTGATGATTGCGCCTGTTGGGGTCCGAACTTGCAGCGGAACCACAGTGGCGGGCGTCTCCCAGACGGCCGTCATCAGCAAATACTCTTCTGTCCCGGTAACATCAAAGCTATTCGTTTGCGGAATAGTGCGCCCACCTGTGAAGACATCCACATCGCCGTCAAAGCTGAACCGCACCCCACCCGTCACCGAGAGGGGGCCAAGATCGATGGTGCCCCACACTGCGATCGTGTCATTGGCCGCTGATCCATCGTCGGTAATGCGCGCGTTGAAACCGGCGCTCGCGAATTCCCGTCCACTGAACGGTCCAAACAGAAGAGAGTCGGGTACGGAAAATGCAACGATGCCATTGGCAGAGGTATTGCCCGCATTGGAATTCAAAGAGGCGGTGCCATTGATGAAGCCGCCCAACGCATTGACTGCCCCATTTGCGTCCAGTGCGCCGCTCTTCCAATTGTAAGATCCGTTCCCGGAGACTTGTAAAATATCATTGTCGATTGCGGTGATGGTGAAGCCACCCCTGACCGTATCTTCGAAATTCGTGCCGGCCGTTATTTCCGCATTCACCGGGCGTCCATCCACCTCGTCAATGCCAAAGACGGAGGGGGGCTTGATTTCAATTTCGGGTCCGAAGCCGAACCCGACAAGGCCTGTGAAAAAAGCCGGATCCAGATCAAAGGGCGGCGGGGCGAGGTTCTCCACCATGCCACCGAGAGCGTCGAGAAAAGCGCCGGTCGTGAAGATCGGAACGCCGAGATCGGCTGCGGTGGCGCCGAACCCGTTCAACTGCAGGGGGGGGAAGAGCAAATCCAGGAACACTTGCAGTTCCGGATCCACTTTGCCGCCGCCCGCATCGAATTCCAACGCGCCCTTGGCCGTGACATTGTTGGCCGTTCCGGAGACCGTATCGATAGCGATTTCAAGATCGTCCAGTTCGAAGGGGCCGAACAGGTCGATTTCCGCGGCTTTCAGCACGCCTTTGAAATCCACTGCGCCGTCTTTGATTTGGATGAAGTTTTCGCTGGTGCTGTCGCCGGCGAAATCGAGCACGATGGTCTCGCCGAAATTCTCGATCAGCGGATCGTTCACCGTCATCCGTCCGTTCACGCGGAACGCGTCACTGACACCGTCGTAGCTGAGCGTCAAGCCCGAGAGGGAGGCGTCGAACAGATCAAAGAAATTCGTACCCGGAAAGCTGGGCAGGTCAACCCTGGTCGAGGCGAACCCGACCGTGTTGCTCGTAAAGAGCACACCGTTGATGCCGTTCAGGTCAATGCGTGTATCGTTGAAGATGTCCGGCAGGATGACGCTGGAATCAAACCGGGCGCCTTGCTTGGTAATGGCCAGATTACTCAGCCCCAGTGAAATGCCCGCCAGCTCCACCGCGCCATTGACAATCGTGGACGCTGTCAGCGACCCATAATCAATGGCAAAGCTGTCGGTCACGATGGGGGCGCCGCCAGCAAGAGCTGGCGCAAACACCGTACCGCCCTCAATCTCCAAGGCCGTTTCGGTGAGCCGGTAGGTGCCGCCTTCGATGCGCAACACTCCGTCTTCGCCTTGCGCATGGCCCAGCGTGATGGTGCCGGTGAATTCGCAGATCCCGTCACCGTCCGTATCCTCGAACGCGCCCCCAATGGGCGTCACGCTGAGATCGCCCGTGTCATAGCAGCCACTGGTGTGGGTCACGGTGTAGTCCCACAACGTGCCCGTATTGTTGGTGGCGACGATCACCTGAAGAAGGTTCGACTCGCCATCGGGCACCTGCACGCTCGACGTCTGCGAGCCATTCACGAAGCCTGTGTCGACCAGGTTCTGGCCTTCATAGCGGATAATGAACTGGTCAGGGATTTGGCGGTGGGAATACCGGAAATCAACAGTTCCGCCGCCGGTGGTGGCCATTTCCAAGGTCAGGTTACTGCCCTCAAAGCCGCCGGAATCCGAGATGGTTCGGCTTTCTCCGACAAGTGGCTGAGTCGTAGCTGATGGCATGGCGCGTCCCCCATTGGCCTGTGCGGTGGGGGAGTGTCAAAGCGACGGACCGGCTGGTGCGCTGGAGAGTATGTGCGGTGCAGTATCGCTGAATGCGGTTCGCTCATAGGAGCGCCCGCCGGCGCACACGCTGGCCGGGTTTTCAGTCCCCCTCACGAGTTTGTAGCGTGGCGCATTGGGCCGGCGAAATCAACCTTTGAGGGGTGGCCTGTCTCATTAGCACTTATGGCTGGGGCCTCCACTCGCGCTGATCCCGGTCAGACCAAAGTCGAGTAGCCGGCTTTGCGTCCCGTGCCTAGGCTTGCAGCATAAGCGAAGGCTGCCGCACAGCAGGGAGGACGCGATGACACAAGAACCCCCAAAAGACCCGAATGACCCTTATCACCATACCGGCGACAACGAGCCGGTGCCGGACCACCACTCCGATGATGTCATCAGTGAAGAAACGGCACAGGCCTATTGGAGTGCCAATCTCCGCCTGTTGTTTTCGCTGTTGGCTGTGTGGTTCGTCGTCTCCTACGGCGCGGGCATCTTCTTTGTGGATGCTTTGAACACGGTGGAAATCGGCGGCTTCCCGCTGGGTTTCTGGTTTGCCCAACAGGGCTCTATCTATGTGTTCGTGGTGCTGATCTTCATCTACGCCTGGCGCATGCATGCCATTGAACGCCGCTTCGGCGTTGATGACGACGAATAAGGAGGCGAGGATCATGAGCACGCAATTTCTCACTTATCTCTTCGTGGGCGCCTCTTTTGCGCTCTATATCGGCATCGCCATTTGGTCGCGGGCTGGCTCCACCAAGGAATTCTACGTGGCTGGCGGCGGGGTGCATCCCGTGGCCAATGGCATGGCTACGGCGGCGGACTGGATGAGCGCCGCGTCTTTCATCTCCATGGCCGGTATCATCGCTTTTGCGGGCTATGATGGCTCGGTTTATCTCATGGGGTGGACCGGCGGCTATGTGCTGCTGGCGCTGCTGTTGGCGCCTTACTTGCGCAAATTTGGTCAGTACACGGTGCCGGATTTCATCGGCGAGCGGTACTATTCTTCTACGGCGCGAGTCGTGGCGGTGATTGCACTGATCGTCATTTCCTTCACCTATGTGGCCGGGCAGATGCGCGGCGTTGGTGTGGTGTTCAGCCACTTCATGGATGTGCCTATTAATGTGGGCGTTATGATCGGCATGGGAGTTGTGTTCTTTTATGCCGTGCTCGGCGGTATGAAAGGCATTACCTATACGCAGGTGGCCCAGTATTGTGTCCTGATCTTCGCCTATATGGTGCCCGCTATTTTCCTGTCCATGCTGATCACCGGCAATCCGATCCCGCAGATCGGGTTGGGCCAGGAAGTCAATGATGGGTCTGGCCAGACGGTGCTGCAAAGGCTTGATGCCACCTTGCAAGATCTAGGGTTCGGTCCCTACACGGATGGCAGTAAGTCCATGATCGATGTGGCCGCCATCACTGCGGCCCTGATGGTGGGGACAGCGGGCTTGCCCCATGTGATCGTGCGTTTTTTCACGGTGCCGAAAGTGTCCGATGCGCGCATGTCCGCCGGCTATGCGCTGGTGTTCATCGCGATCTTGTACACCACGGCTCCGGCGGTCGGTGCTTTTGCCCGCATCAACTTCATCGATACGGTGCATGAGTCCGTTTATGCGGAAACGGAGGAAAATGGCGGCACACCGGTTTTCTTCAAGACGTTCGAGCGCATTGGCCTGACCGCGTTTCTGGATAAGAACGCGGACGGTGTCGTCACCTATGGTCCGGGGGCGCCCTTTGAAGGTCGGCCCACTTTCGTGCCGGACCAGACTGGCCCCTCCGGCGAGCGTCTGCTGAGCAACACGCCCACAACCAACAGCAACGAAGTCTTTGTGGACCGGGATATCATGGTGCTCGCCAATCCGGAGATTGCCAAGCTGCCCGGCTGGGTCATTGCGTTGGTGGCGGCCGGTGGCGTGGCGGCGGCTTTGTCCACCGCGGCGGGGCTCTTGCTGGTGATCTCCACCTCCATCAGTCATGACCTCTTGAAGAAGACCATGATGCCGGAAATTACGGACCGGCAAGAACTGTTCGCGGCCCGCTCGGCGGCGGTGGTGGCGATCCTGATGGCCGGTTACATGGGCGTGAACCCGCCAGGCTTCGTGGCTGAGGTCGTGGCGCTTGCCTTCGGCTTGGCTGCGTCCTCCCTGTTCCCGGCGATCCTCATGGGGATCTTCGCCAAGGGGATCAATCGGGAAGGTGCGATTGCGGGCATGGTTGCCGGTCTTGCCTTCACCATGGCCTATATCGCCTGGTTTAAGTTCATCGCTCCGGAAACCAATATGGCGGCGAACTGGTTCTTCGGGATCTCTCCGGAAGGTATCGGGATCATCGGCGCTCTGATCAACTTTGGGGTCGCCTACGGGGTGGCGCGGGTGACGGCGCCGACCCCGGTGGAAATCCACCGTCTGGTGGACGACATCCGGGTGCCCACCGGGGCGGGGCAGGCCCACTCGCACTGACCGGCGTTCCCCTCCCGTCCCAGCCCCTGCCGGGACGGGACTGCTGGCGGGTCCTTCGGGGCCCGCCTTTTTTGTCGCGCCGCTGGCTTTGCCAGTTGCCCAGTGCTTGCGCTACGGTGGTAAGCCAAACTCAACAGACGTAAGTGGTAAGACAAAGAAGCGCGGGCGTGACGACGCGCGCCAAACAAGCAAGGGAGACACTCCGTGCCCGCTTGGTGGCTGTTTGGGGCGTTGGGGCTTTACATCGCGCTGTTGTTCGTTACGGCCTATGCGGGTGAGCGTTTGGGGCCTCGGTTGGAACGGCGGCGCGGACGCTATGCAGTGCTCTTCGGTCTCGGTTTGGCGGTGTACTGCACATCCTGGACCTTTTATGGCGCTGTCGGCACGGCGGCGAGTGCGGGGTGGGAATTCGCCACCATTTATCTTGGCCCCGCCATCGCCTTTTCTTTGGGCCTGCCCTTGATCACGCGCATGGTGCGGGAGGGGCGCGCCGCCCATGCCACCTCGGTGGCGGACTTTCTCTCCGCCCGCTTCGGCCGTTCTCAGACTGTGGCCTCGCTCGTCACTGTCATCGCGGTCGTCGGGGCCTTACCTTACATCGCTCTGCAATTGCGCTCGGTGGCGGCCACCGTATCGGCGTTAACCGGGGGGACCGGGTCGGCGGTGTCGGGGACCGCGGGTCTGTTTCTGGCGGCCGGCGGATTGGCGGCGTTTGCCGTATTGTTCGGTGCGCGCCGGATCGACCAGACCCGGCAGAACCGGGGCCTCATCACGGCTATTGCCTTTGACTCTCTGGTGAAGCTGGTGGCGCTGGTGCTTGTCGGGGTTGCGGCGTTGGCTGTGGTCAGCGGCCCTTCGGTAGATCTGAGCCAGATCCACTCACCTCTTGCACAGGCGCCGCGGCTGGATCGTTTCCTGGTGCTGACCGGTCTGTCTTTTCTCGCGGTCTTCTGCCTGCCGCGCCAGTTTCATATGAGTGTCGTGGAATGCCTCGACCAGAAGGCCATCGCGCCGGGCGGTTTGATCTTCGTTGCCTATCTGATCGTGGTGGCGGTGCTGGTGCTGCCTATCACTATGGCGGGGTTGGGCCTGTTTGACGGGACGGGCATGGCGCCGGATCTGTTTGTTCTGGCGGTGCCGCAAGCGCTTGACGTGCCACTGCTCAGCCTTCTGACCTTTATCGGTGGGTTCGCCGCGGCTGGCGGCATGATCATTGTTGCGGGTGTGGCGCTCTCGGGCATGGTGACCAATGATCTCATTCTGCCGCTGTTGGTGCGCGGCCAGGCGGGGCGGGGCGGGGAACCGCCGGATTTGTCCAAGATCCTGCTGCCGCTGCGTCAGTCGGTTATGGTGCTGTTGCTCTTGGCGGCGGCGCTTGTGGCTGCGCGCACGGCGCCGGGGCAAAGCCTGGCAGCGCTCGGCACGATCTCCTTTGCGGCGGCGGCCCAGTTCGCGCCGGCGCTCTTTGGGGGGCTCTATTGGCGCCGGGCCCATCATGATGGGGTGGTGTGGGGACTGGTGACGGGTTTTGCCGTTTGGCTTGTGGCGCTTGCGCTGCCGGCCCTCGTGCCTGGCAGTGTGCTTGCGGGTCCTGGCGAGGCGCTCGCCGCCTCGGCTCTTGAGGCGGGACAAGATCCCTTTGTGATCGGTGTGCTGATGAGCTTGGGTCTCAACACAGCATGCTTTCTCGCTCTGTCGTTGCGCAGCGCCCACCCTGTCATGCCCCGGCCCTGGCGAGGCCAGCCGATGGGCCTCACGGTGGGGGCCTTGCGGGCCATGCTGGACCGGTGTCTCGGGGTTCGGGATACGGAACGTGCTTTCGCCCGCTTCAGCCGCACTCAAGCGCATGCTTACCGCATGGATGACCGCGTCGATGGCCCGCTTGCCCGTTTCGCCGAGGCTGAACTCAGCCGGGCCCTGGGTGCCTCTTCTGCGCGGACCCTGATGAAAAGCGCTCTCACCGGCGTTAGCGTCGATCTGGATGATGTCGTGGCGTTGCTGGACGAAACGTCCCAGAAGCTCGAATTCAGCCAGGAACTGTTGCAAGCCACTCTGGAAACCATCACGCAAGGTGTGGCGGTGGTGGATGCGGATCAACGGCTCATCGCCTGGAACCCGGCTTACTTGGCCATGTATGACTACCCGCCAGGTCTCATCCATGTGGGGCGGCCCATGGCCGATCTCATCCGTTTCAATGCACAGCGTGGGGAATGCGGCCCTGGGGCCGTGGAAGAGCACGTGGCCAAGCGCCTTGCCCATCTTAAACGCCGCCGTCCTCACGAATATGAGCGTGTGCGTCCCGATGGCCGAGTGGTGAAGATCCAGGGTGCGCCGACGGTGGGGGGCGGCTATGTCACGTCTTTCACCGATGTCACCGAGTACAAGCGCATTGAAGACGCCCTCATCACCAGTGAGCGCAGTATCCGTTTCTATACAGATCATGTGCCTGCCATGATCGCCTTTTCCGACGCCAACGAACATATCCGCTTCGCTAATCTCTCCTATCGCAGGCGCTTTGCGCCCGCCGGGGGGGCTGTTGTCGGCCGGCGCATTGCCGACTTTCTCACGCCCACCGCCTATGCCGAGCGTGCGCCCCATATCCGGCGGGCGCTCGGCGGTGAAACCGTCACGTTCGACCTGGCGCTTGCTGATGATCGCTATTTCCAAGTGTCCTACGTGCCTCAGCGCAGCGATGATGGCCAGGTCACGGGCTTTTTTGGCATTTACCAGGACGTTACCGACCGGGCCCGCGCCGAACAGGCCGTGGAAGAGGCCAAAGCCAGCCTTGAGCGCCGGGTGGCCGAGCGCACGCAGGCCCTCACCGAAACCGCTCAGGCACTCGACGAGGCCCGGGCCCTGGCCGAGCGCGCCACCGTGTCCAAGACCCGTTTCCTGGCCGCCGCCAGTCACGACGTCTTGCAACCGCTGAATGCCGCGCGTCTCTTCACCTCGGCCTTGAAAGAAGACCTGAAGAGTGGCGCCGGTGAGGCCCTCGATCTGGCGCGCCAGGTGGAAGCCTCCCTCGGCTCGGCGGAGCGTCTCTTGCGCAGCCTGCTCGATATCTCAAAGCTCGACGCTGGCGGTCTGACCCCTACCATCACGGCGTTTCCGCTCGCGGATCTTCTCGATGACTTGGCAAGCGAGTTCGGTGTTGTCGCCCGTGCCAAAGGGTTAGTGCTCACCAGCGTGCCGACGCAAGTCTGGGTGCGTTCGGATCGGGGCCTTTTGTTCAGTGCTCTGCAAAACCTTGTGTCGAACGCTGTGCGTTATACAGATGAAGGGCGCATTCTCATCGGGTGTCTGCGCCGAGGGCCGCAGATCGCCATTTGTGTCGCCGACACGGGGCGGGGCATCGGTGAGGCGGACCAGCACAAAATCTTTGAGGAGTTCCAACGCCTTGCTCGGGATGCGGATCGTACCGGTGCTGGCCTGGGATTGGCCATCGTGACCCGGATCATGGTTCTCCTCGATCATGATCTGGGGCTTGCCTCGCAACTGGGGCACGGTTCTGTTTTCACGATCACCGTGCCCCGGGCGACGGTGCCGCATGGCGGCAGCCGGCCGCTGGGCCCGGCGCGCTCGCGGGCCGCCACCGGCCCAATCTTCAAAGGCATATCCATTCTGTGTGTGGATAATGATCCTCAGGTGCTGGATGCTCTCAAAGCGCTCCTGACACGGTGGGGCGCTGACCCGGTGCTCGCGCGCACGCCGGATGAGGCCGTCGCCGCCGCCGCCGCCCGGCCACCCGCGCTTGTCATTCTGGATTATCAGCTTGATGACGGAGCCACCGGGTTTACGGTGCTGGAGGCCTTGCGCCAGGCGGGCATCACAGCGCCGGCCATCATGGTCACCGCCTCACAGGAGGACAGTGTGACCGCCGCGGCTGGCGCTGCTGGTGTGCCGCTGCTGGCCAAACCGGTGGAACCCGCGGCACTGAGGGCCCTCCTGACGCAAACGCTGCGCGCGGTGACAGCACCGCCTTAAGGGGTCAGCGGAGGCTCCACGTCCAGGGCCTTGGCCGCGAGAACGGCTTGCGTGCGGGTCTGAACATTCAGCTTACGGAAAATTGCGGTTAGATGCGCTTTCACCGTGGCTTCGCTGATCTGCATCTCATGGGCGATTTGCTTGTTCAGTAGGCCGTTTCGCACCAGGATCAGCACTTTGAGCTGTGTCGGCGTAAGCGGGGCGAGCCGCGCCGCCGGATCATTCGCGTCCAAGGTATCGCTGGTCAGCCCGTCCGGCATCCACACTTCCCCGTCAAGCACTGCGCCGATGGCGTCGCGAATCGTCTCCAGCGCGGCGGATTTGGGAATGAACGCAGCCGCCCCATAATGCAAGGCCCGTTCCACCACAGACCGGTCTTCCGATCCCGATACCACGGCCACGGGCAGGGCGGGGAGATCCTGACGCATGCTGATCAGGCCGGCAAAACCATCACTGTCGGGCATGTGCAAATCCAAGCACAATAGGCCCGCCGGTTCCGCGTCCACGGCCGCCCGCGCCGCCGCCAGGCAATCGACTTCGATCACTGGGCGCTCCGGAGCCACGGCGGCAATGGCCTGGCGCAACGCGGCCCGGAACAGCGGATGATCATCGGCGATGACTATACGCCCGGCCATACTCGTCTCTCACTCCCGACTTGGGGTCAGTCCGCACCCCATCATACTGTGGTGCCATCAGTCTATACGACCATGGTCGGTCAGACCTAAAGCTAATTGTTCCGTTCCGCGCCTCGACGCGATCCTGAGTGCCAGCGATCGTGCGGGAGGAAACAATGACACAAGCAATCTATCGGTTTGGTTTGAAGGCGACGCTTCTGGCCTGTGCCCTGGTCGCGGCGCCGGCGGTGGCGTTTTCTCAAGAAAGTCTGGAAGACCGGGTGGACCGTTTGGAAACCCGGCTTGATCTCATCTTACGCCGGATGGATGAAGGGGCGACCCTCTCACCAGCCGATCGGGAGGTGCTGGTGGAAAGTGCGGCGGTGCTGCGCCAGCAGGCCGCGGCCACGCGCACGTCCGCCCAGGGGCCCGCCCATGACGAGCCGCCCATGGAAAACGGTTTTCAGATGGGTAAGACCCGCGTCACATTCGGCGGCTTCGTGAAACTCGACACCACGGTGACCGAGTTTTCCGACGGCACCCTGCCCACCACCAGTATCGGACGGGACTTTTATGTGCCCGGCGCGATTCCCGTGGGTGGAGAAGGCGGCGATCCGGTGCTGGACTTCAATCCCCGCGAAACCCGCTTTCTCTTCGGTCTTGACACAGATCATAATGGCCATAAGATTAGTGGCCGGATTGAGTTGGACTTTCAGGTCACGAGCGGTGGAGACGAGCGGGTCTCCAACAGCTACACGCCTCGCATCCGTCAGGCGTATGTCGAGATTGACAACTGGCTCGTGGGCCAGGCGTGGTCCACATTCCAGGATGTGGCCGCGCTGCCCGACAATCTCGACTTCATCGGTCCAGCCGAAAGCACCGTCTTTGTGCGTCAGCCGCAAATCCGCTATACGCATGGCGGCTTGCAGGTTGCGGTGGAAGAGCCGGAAACCACGATCTCTGACATGACCAATGGTGGCGCGCGCATTACCCCGGGCGAGGATTTCGCACCAGATGTGGTCGCCCGCTACAACTGGCGTGGTGATTGGGGGCATGTCACGGTTGCGGGGATCGGTCGCATGCTGAATGTAGAAGAGGGCGCCGCGCCGGGGGCTCAGGAAGATACGGCCTGGGGCTATGGCGGTTCGGTCTCAGGGAAGGTGAAAGTCGGCGCCCGGGATGATGTGCGGTTCATGGCCACGGC
This sequence comes from uncultured Alphaproteobacteria bacterium, assembly GCA_964625525.1. Classification (GTDB taxonomy): domain Bacteria; phylum Pseudomonadota; class Alphaproteobacteria; order JAJFIK01; family JAJFIK01; genus CAZVEE01. The sequence goes on from CAZVEE010000043.1 coordinate 15,734, forward strand.
GGGTGATGGGGTGGGCCGGTACATCGGGTTGAACACCGCCAATGACGCGATCATCGACGCGGATGGCGAGCTTGAACCCATTGCCACGCTGAGTGGTTTTGTCTCCTACCGCCATTTTTGGTCGCCGAAATGGCGCTCCAACGCCACCTATGGTGTCTTCCAGGCGGATACGCCCGAAGTCGTGAATGCACCGCTCACGGAGCGGGCACAGTCTGGTCACCTCAATCTCATTTATTCGCCCATGGATAAGGTGGATGTGGGGCTGGAGCTGATCTATGCGGAACGTCGTCTCGATAATGACGATACTGGCTCCATGCAACGGGCTCAGTTTTCGGTCAAATACGGGTTTTGAGGGCCGTGCTGATCAGTGTGACCGCATTGGTCAGGCCGGGGCCTGGCCAATGCGAGCACGCGGCCAACACGATCACTCCGGTCAGTACTTTAGCCTGCCAGCTGCAAAGGGTGGCCGGTTTCTAACAGAGTCTTCAAGCTGCTGACGATTTTAGCCCAACCCTGTTTCACGCCGCCCTGGTCGGCGGGGATGTCGAAGTGCAGGATTGTCAGTCGACAGGTGCTGCCGTCCTGATCGATTTCATACACCATGCGTGATGCGGTTGCCGCCGTCCCCCAATGGGGTTCAAAGGTCATCTCCAGGCGCTTCCCGTGCTGATAGTCTAAGACCTCACCGGACAGCATCGGGCCCTGTGCGGTGTCATAAGATACGCGCCCTCGTCCCGTAATGGGGCTGCCGGGTTTGGCGCCGTTGATGTAGTAAGCGGCAATGTGATCGGGTTGGGTGAGCGCCTCCCAAAGGGCATCGGGGGTGGTCTGAATATAGGTCTCCAGAACGAAATCGGGTTTGGGCTGATCGGGTTGGGACATCGGGGGATCTCCTTCCAAATGGGCTTTCAGCGCCAGGGCCATGTGGGCGGTCGGTTTGGCCAGCAGTGGTTCAATCCAGCGATCGATCACGGCCTGAAGCGGCGCTGCGTTCAGATAGTGGTACTTGAAGCGCCCCACTTTACGGGCGACGACAAGCTGGGCCTCCTCTAAAGCCTTCAGGTGTTTCATGACCCCAAACCGGGTCAGGGCCAGGTGATCGACCAGATCGGTGACTGTGCGGCCATCCGCTTGCCGCAACAGATCCAGAATCTGGCGGCGGGTCGGGTCATTGAGTGCTTTGAAGATCAGGTCCATAGGCCCTTATATGTTCCTGTTCAGTCACGTGTCAATCGGGTCACCTGTGTGGCGTTGGATCGCGCCTGTGGGAATATGGGGGGATGGTCCCCGCGGGACCCTCTTTTCGTAAATATGCGAATGATTTGCGATTGCATTCGCGTGGCTGCGCAGTACAGTGACACCGTGGCGTAACGGGGCGGGGGCCGGATCGGTCGAATGAAGGAGACGGTGACCATGTGTGAAGACGCACCGCATCAGGACATTTTCGTGCCCGAGCTGGGCTTTGCCGGGGGCTTTTCATTGCGGCGCCGGATGTGAGCATTTCCATCCCCGACCCCGCGCATCCCGCTTTTGCCGGGCCTTTCGTTCTGTATGAAGGCGGGCGTGCCTGATGGAGACCTAAGGCACGCACCATGTCCCGCTCAGCGTGTCACCTGTCCAGTGAAACTGTGCCCGGCGATGCCCATCTCGCGCCAAGCTCAACCAGTCTATGGTTTCCACACGGAAAGTCATGATGGTGAAGTGATCACACCCCAATGTCAGGTCTTCCGTATAGGCGAGCGGGGTGTCCAGCGCCGTGGCCGGTGGCGGCTGAGTGCGATATTGCGCCCGGGCATGGTCTGGCACGCCGTTCCAGGCGGCGTTCACCGCCTCACCGTCCGTCTCCAGTGAAACCCGGCCCGTGAGCCGCAACTGCACTTGATGGCGGGCGTCATACACATGGACGGCCGCCGCCGGGCGTGGCGCAAGATCAGTGACCTTGTCTGAGCGAGCATCGGTATAGAACGTCAACTCACGGCCCCTCTCGCCCACCGCTCGCAGAACCACGGTTCGCACCGAGGGGGTGCCCTGGGCTGTCACTGAAGCTAGTGCCGGATGGCGATAGGGCGAACGCCGGTCTGCTGTGGCTCGTGTCAGCAGGCGGACAATCTCCTCATGCAAGGTCTCAAGGGTTTCAGGGGGTGTGAGTTCGGTCATAAGGTCTCCGGCGGTGCGGTCTCCGGTGATGATGTTTGGCGCAAGGTGAGAGAGCGCTTGTTCAACGCATGCAGATCATGCCCGCCCGCCAGAACACTTTCGGCAAGGGCAATGGCGCGCCGGAGCTGGTCCGTACTCAGATGACGCCAGGCGGGTTTGGCAATCATCCGCTCCCATCGGCACCCGAGCACACAGTCGAGCATGATGCGCGCAAAGCAGTGATCCTGATCCACGGGCCAGTCCCGCCTCGGGGCTGCCTCGGGCAACACGTCCTCGACCAGGTGCCGCCAGCGCAGCCGCAACGAGGCGTCAGCATCCGACGAAGGCGTCTGCGATGGGGGCGTGTCTAATGCATCCAGCAGGGGGGTGGCGCGTGCCAGCTTCGCCCGCCGTCGTCGCTCCAGCTCCGCGTCGATGCGGGCGACAAGCGATGCCGCGCCGCCCGGGTTCCGGCACGTGCGCCGGCGGGCCAGCGCCCGATGGCTCAGCAATGCGCGATAGCTCAAAAACCGCAGGTCGGTGGGTGGCTGGTCAGACATGGCCAGCATACGTGGCCATGCCGTGCTTGGATGCCGTCTTTACAGGCGAAAGCCGATAAACAGCTTGAGCAAATGGTCCGGTGCGTCATCGGACACGCCGGCGCGGTACCCGCCTTGCGCATACAGGCCGTTGTCGAAATCGGCTTTCACGACGGGGCCAATCTGATGGTCCTGGCGGCTGAAACCGGATGTTTCTCTCAGGCGGCCGAAATCATTGAACATCTCAACGCCGGCACTGATCTTTTTGAGCCCGGGTCTCTCAACATCCAGCGTTCGGGTCACTTGGCTGCGCAGCTCCAACGCCACACCGTCGCGGGCCTTGTCGCCGATATCGTGCTCCAGAACCGTGTTGTGGCGCCACGCCCAACGATCACCGATGGGACCCATGCCCATGAGCCGCACATCGACTTCGTCGGGGGTGTCATCATCGGGGCGGTGGCCGTAGATGATGCGGATACCGCCGTCGAAGCCCGCATCGCGCTTTTCGATCAGCTGAATGCGATTTTCAAAGGTTATGCTTGTAAATTCCAGAGCCTCGCCGGACGTGCGGTTCTGCTCCAGCACCAACCGCGCCGCATACCAGTCGGCCAGCCCGTAATCCACATGCTGGCGCACGCGAAAGCGGCGGTCATTGCCGTCGTCCTCGCCGTCAAAAGTGCCGCCCAGGCGCCCTTCAGCCGACAGCGCCCCCTGATCGGCTTTGGCGGTGCCCACATTACCGATGGGGGAGGCCGCGTCGGCGGGCGAGGTGACCAGTCCTGCCACGGCCAGACCAATAAGGATCACAACTGCGCGCATGAGCCCCTCCTCTGAACGCAAAACGCCGCGAACCGGGTGGTTCGCGGCGTTATTAGGGATTGTCAGGCCTTACGGGGTGTAGGGCACAGACGAATGGTGGACGTTGATGCGCAGGGCGCCATCTTCGTCTTTCATGTAGCCAAAGGTGAACTCCACCTTGGTCTCTTCGTCGGAGCCGGCGGGCGTGAAGAAGTAATTGCCCATGGCGACGGCGGAATCGCTGTCGGTGATGATCTGCTGCTGGCCAAAGCGCACATTGGTCCAGGGGCGGATCGCGAAGCCTTTGTCTTCTTCGATGCTGCCGGTCACGAAGTAGGACAGGGCCTCGTCAAAGGTCTCGCGGAACTGGTCATCGGACGCCAGCGTCGGCTTGAACAGCACTTCGCTCTGCTCATAGGCATACAGCGTGCGGATGTGCTCTGCAGCGCGGGCCTCATAGTCACCGTCGGCGGCATACACTTCGCCGATGGCAACGATGCCGTCACCCCAGGCTTTCTGGGCGTCCAGAACGTCTTGCTCGGTGATCGACCCTGCATGGGCCGTTGCAGTCGCGCCGGTCAGGAGCAGCGCGCCCATCACAAACTGTTTGATCATTGTAGCCTTCCCCATGATGGATCGTTGGCACAGCCCCTCGAGGGCCGCTCACCGACATGTGGGTATCCTCCCAAGGACTTCAAAAAAATTTATCGAATCCATCAATTTTGATAGTTTATTCCTATCAACCATCGATGGTCACGTCTTTGAAGGTGGCTGCCACCACGTCGCGGATAACCTCGGCGATCTGGCGATAAGCCGCCGCCCGTCCGGCGCTTTTCTTCCAGATGAGGCCGATAGAGCGGGTGAGCGGTTTTCCGGTCAGCCGGGTGACCACTACATCTTGGCGCGACGGCACTTCGGAATGGGCATAAAGCGCGGGCAGCAGCGTAACGCCCATGCCCATGCCCACCATTTGGCGCAGCGCATCAAGGCTCGTGCCTTCATAATCACGCAAAAGGGTCGCCTGCACGTCTTTGCACAGTGTGCTGACCACATCGTGAAGGGGGTAGCGTGGGGTCAAAGACAGAACGTTCTGGCCGCGCAGATCTTCCGGTGCCACCGTATCGCTGCCGGCAAGCGGGTGGTCCGCCGCCAGTGCCAGATAAAGCGGCTCGCGGAACAGGCGTTGGGTCACGAAGTCTGCGCCCGCCATGGGGATCTGGGTCAGAATGGCGTCATGATGACCACGGCTGAGTTCCTGTTCCAGGTCGCGCGGAGCGCTTTCACGAATGTATAGATTGAGGTCTGGGTACTGACGGTGCAGTGTTGCCACCACATGGGGTAAGAGATAAGGCCCCAGAGTCGGAATCGTTCCCAGGCGAATGGTTCCAATGAGCCCGTGGCGGGCTTCCGCAGCGAAATCGGCGATGCCTTGAACGGCTTCCAGAATGGTCCGTGCCCGGTCCACGACTTCCCGGCCCACCGGTGTCAGGGATACCCCTGCGCGGCTGCGCTCAATCAGTTGAACGCCGAGCGCCTCTTCGATGGCATGCATCTGTGCTGTCAGGGACGGTTGGCTGATGCCGCAGCGTTCGGCGGCGCGCCGGAAATGGCGGGCCTCATCCAAAGCGACAATATAGCGAAGCTGTCGCAGCGTGACGGGAAGCGGGTCCATCGCCAGAGACGTTACCCGCCGTTGTTGGATTGACCGGTGAGGCCGCTACAGTCGCCGCACTGCCCCCGCAGTTCCAGAAGAACACCTTCCACCATGAAACTCTGAGCACGGGCTTCGTCGGTTAACAGAGCAGTCAGGGCCGCGGCGGAGAACTCCCGTGCATTGCCACAGCCATCGCAGATAGCGATCGCCACGGGGCCGTCATGGTCCCCTTTCCGGGAACAGGCCACGAAAGCATTCAAGCTTTCGATGCGATGGACGAGCCCATCGCGGATCAATCGGTTGAGAGCCCGGTATACGGTCGGCGGCGCCGTAATGCCTTGCGGGCGTAACTGATCGATCAGCGCATAAGCGGTCATTGGCTGGTGAGCCGCCTGGAGCGCATGATAGACAGCCTCGTGATTGGCTGAGAGCCGACGTGGCTTGCGGGTCCCGGCACGGCCTTTGGCAGTCGTCCGGGGGGAATGGTCCGGGTCAGACGGAGGCAAAACAAGGTCTCCAAAAACACGCAAGATGTGTTGCGAGTGATAAGCGTATATTATACGGTTCAGGTTGTGGGGGCAAGTATTGGCATATTAAGGGCTTGACGCTCGCATGTCCGGTTACGCTCCGAACCGATGTCCATGAGCCTGCGAGTCTTACCATGATCCCCGCTGCCATTCTCTTTGCCCTGATTGCTGCCGCCGTGACCACCGTCGGATTGATCTCGGTCGCCATCGCGCGCGAATGGACCCGGCGCCAGACCGGCTGGTTCGTGGCTTTTGCCGCGGGAACTCTGATCTGCGTTGCCATTTTGCATCTGGTGCCTGAGGCCATGGCCATGACGGCGCAGGCCCCGGCCTTTCTCCTGGCCGGGTTTGGCGGGGCCTATCTCTTGAATGCCGGTGTACAGGCCTTTGACACCAGTCGAGGTCATGCCGGGGCGTTTGGGGCGGCGCTGGTCCCGTTTCTTGCCATCGCATTCCACTCCTTTGTGGACGGTATTGCCTATGCGGTGACCTTTTCGGTGGATTTCAGCACTGGCCTTTCGACGGTTCTGGGGCTGGTTTTCCACGAGGTGCCGGAAGGCATCATCATTTTCACGATCCTTCAGGCGGCGGGTTTGTCGAACCGTGTCGCTTTCGGGTTGGCCTTTCTCGGGGCGGCCTTGACCACCCCGCTGGGCGCGGCGACGGCGGTGCTGTTGCTGGATGATTTGGGCGAGCATGAGCTTGGGCCGCTGTTCGCGGTGACAGCCGGCGTGCTGCTGTTTATCGGCACCAGCCATCTGCTGCCGCATCTGGACAAGGACCCCTTGTGGAAGAAAGTGCCTGCGCTGCTGCTCGGCGCGTGCATTGGCCTCGCGACGACGCTCTTCCATACGCATGACCACGATCATGACCACGGCCACGACCACGGGCCTGATCAAAGCCATGACCATGATCGCGATCATGAGCCAGATCACGAGCCTGACCACGACCATGAGCCTGATCACGATCACGCGCCACGGTAACCAGAGACCTCTGAGACCGGATCAGGGAGGCTGGCACCAGCAGTACCCGGGTCACCGAGGCGGTGGGTGATCAGGCGCGGGCTGCGGCGCGGATCTCGCCCCGGATGAGGATGACGGCGCCCCCGTTGCTGGCCAAGTCTGGATGCGCCAGGCCGGCGCCAATGGCGTGGTAATCTCCGGGGCCAAAGGCCAGCCCACCGGCCTGAATGTCGCCCTCGATAATCAGGCATTCTTCAAGCCGCTGATGAGCGTGCCCTGGCACAGCATAACCGGGGGTAATGCGCAGCAGATAAGTTTCCCACTGGCCGGCCGGATCGCTCAGCAGCACCTTTTTCATCACACCATCGGCAAGGTCGCCCCAATCGCCCTCCTGAGAGCGCACAAAATGGAAGAGGTTGGCGAAGGTCTCTGCGGTGTTGGGACCGGCTGGTGCGTTGGGAGCCGGCAGTTCCAGCGCATCATGATGACGCTCGCTCAGGAGTGCTTCCCAGCGCCGCACGGCCGGGCTGTGGGCGGTACCAGGATCCGAATTCTCATTCAGGTTCTGTTCATCTTGGCTGAAATACGAGTGATGGTCTGGGACTCTGTCCGGAGTGACCGGCTCAGCAGGGGCGTTTGAACGATCGGATTCGCGGGAACCGGTCATACAGCGAGAGCATCCTGCAGTAGAGAGCGACTTTCGCGGCTCTTGGCCCAAGGCCGACCACCGCGTCAGTTATCCCGTTTACCATTGCAGCACGAGTGCATGACCGCCCGTCCGTCATGAACCTTAATTTGTGTTCATTTGATACAAGTCTGTGTTTCTTACTTGCATTCTTGCCATTGCACGATCCCGGTCTCGCCGATAATGCCGGCTGCGTGGGGCGTGACGGCGCATAGCACGTTCAAGCCCGATGGATCCCACAGCGACACGGCCGTCGACCCGGATGGGCGCTGGAGCCATAAAGTCCGGGGGCGGATCGTCTTCGCAGGCGGCTGAGCGGGCGTCAGTCCAACAGATAGGGCAAGGCCATGGGCGCCATGCCCATATTGTCATGATCTACCCCCGCCACGGTCTCCAGGCGCCAGTGAAACGCACAGTTGAGCATTGCCGCTGCGCTCTGAGCAGTGCGGAAGAAGGTTTCGCCCCGGGCCAACCGGTGCGCGCCCTGGCGCATGGCCCCGGCGGAGCGTTGCAGCGACCAGTGGTCCGGGTCGCTATCTTCCGTGCCCAACATCACTGTCAGATGTCGGGTGAAGGCGGAGGGCAAGGCGCTCAGGTCGATACCCGATCCGTTCAGACCGTAAGGGAAGGGTTCGTTATCCGTGGGCAGCAGATACCAGCCCGCATTGGCTGCGACGATGCGCGCTGCGCGATTGTTCGGCACGTGGAACAGAAAGCGATGGGCAAACTGTGCGCCTGCTGAATGCCCGTATACCGCATAACTTGGTGTGTGCAGCGCATGGGCGAGACGGATCATCTCAAAGAGTGGTTCGATTACGGCGAAGGACCAGCGCTCCGGCGGCATCTGGTGGCCCATGGCATCGCGCACATGTCCTCTGTTGTAGCCGCGTGCGCCGGGAAATCGCTTCTTCGAGAAGGTGGGCGCCAGCAGCAGGGCGCCGCGTGCTAAAGCCAAATCCGCCCACTGATTGCGATATGTGGCGCCATTGCGGCCCACCCCATGCAGCACGATCAAGACGGGCGTGTCACTGGCCACGGTATCTGGCGCCGCGTAGTGCACTCTTACGGTCGGCCCGGCCCAGCCGTCGAACACAAAGGACCCGCGCCCGCGCAGGGGGATGCTGGCCTCCGCATCAGCGCACAGGCGTGCCAGTGCGCGGCGCGCCCAAGCCGTTACTCCCGTGCCCGTATCTCTCACGCAGGCTGCCTCCTATGCCCCGCCGCCGCCCCGGTCTGAGGGCGATCCACACAGGATAGCGCGCTTGGGTCCATGAACCGACCGTTAATCCACGGACCGGTTAGCCAGCGCGGCGGCGAGACGTCGACGTGCGTCATCACGTGCTGGATCCTCACCGGCGCCGGCATCCGAAACGACCGCGACGGGCGGGCGCCAGTCGGGCCGTGGCGTGCCGTCCAGATGGGTCAGGTCATAGGTCGGGAATTGCAGCGGAATCTCAGTTCGGCGGAGCGTGACCCCCTCCACACTCCCTGCCAGACCGGCCATGGCCGAGCCGATGACGGTGCCGCGCTCCATGGCATCCAGACCAATGGCCATGCCTTCCCCCATGCTGCCGGTCCAGCGGCCCACCAGGACCATCAGCGGTCCTTGCGCGGTCCAGGGGCCGCGCGGGGTGACCGTGGCGATGAACTCCCGTCCGTCCGGGTAAACCGTGCGCTGATAGGGGCGGGTCTGGGTCATGAAGCGGCCCATGAGCGGTTCGGCGATGCTGGTGTCACCGCCGCTGGGCGTCTCCCGCAGGTCGAGGACAAAGGCGCGGGCGTCGCGGATCGTGTCCAGGGCCGCGTCTGCGCGGTCGCGGCGTCGGCCTAGGCCAGGGCGCAGGCCTCGTCCCAATGCGCCTGCCGGGGCGCGAAATAGATGTAGCGCTCGGCGATCAGCGCGCAGGCTTCGCGGATGTCCGCTCTCATGGTCTCGACGGGGTCTGTCTGTGTCTGTTCCAGTGTTTGTGCCTGCGCTGGTGCGAGGCCCGCCACAACAAGTGCGGCGGCAAGGCCGAAGACAAGACGCGACATGGACCATCTCCTGATGGCAGCTGTGTGGGCTCAGCCTAGGGCATGTCTGCGCGGGCTGTCTTGCAAGACCGGCGGGTGCTTCGTAGGGGTAGGGGCGTATCGTTGCGGAAAGGGAGCGCCATGGCGGGCTCACAGATCACAGTGATCGGCGGTGGGCCGGCGGGCCTGATGGCGGCGGAGCAGATCGCCGCGGCCGGTTGCCGCGTGCAGGTGATCGAGCGCATGCCATCCGTGGGGCGCAAGTTCCTGCTCGCTGGTCGCGGCGGGCTTAATCTGACGCATAGTGAGGATCTGAACCGGTTTCTGGATCGGTATGGATCAGCGCGCGACTGGCTGGCGCCGGCGATCGCGGCTTTTCCGCCGGAGGCGCTACGGGCTTGGGCGGACGCGTTGGGGCAGGAGACCTTTGTGGGCAGCAGTGGGCGCGTCTTCCCGCGCGCTTTCAAGGCGTCTCCACTGCTGCGCGCTTGGCTGGGACGGCTGGCGGGGCTCGGGGTGACCATCCGCACGCGGACGCTCTGGCGTGGCTGGACCCCGGATGGGGCATTGCGGCTTGTGCGTCCAGACGGTTTGGAGGCAACCGAACGACCGGCGGCGGTCGTGCTGGCGTTGGGCGGCGGCTCCTGGCCTCGGCTCGGCTCGGATGGGGCGTGGGTTGAGGTGCTGGACAAAGCCGGGGTTGCGACGGCGCCGCTGGTGGCGTCCAATTGCGGGTTCCAGAGGGCGTGGAGCGCGCTCTTTTGCGCCCGGTTTCAAGGGATCCCGCTTAAGCCGGTGCGCCTCACGGTCGGCGCCCAGTCGGTGCGAGGGGAGGCGATGATCACCGCCACGGGCATTGAGGGTGGGGCGGTCTATGCCCTCTCCGGCCCCCTGCGCGAGGCGCTGGCGATATCGGGATCCGCGAGGCTCGATGTCGATCTGCGTCCGGATGTGTCGGACAGCGCTCTGGCCCAACGGCTGGCAAAAGTGCCGGCGAAGCAGTCGCTCTCGACGCGGTTGCGAAAAGGAGGATTGGCGCCGGTCGCCATCGGGCTGCTGCGCGAGGTCTGGGGGGCGGATCTGCCCCGTGACGCGGACGCCCTGGCGCGGGCGATCAAGACGGCGCCGCTGATGCTCACGGGGGCTCAACCGATCGATCGGGCGATTTCCTCGGCCGGTGGGGTGATTCGGACGAGCGTCGATGCGCGGGCCATGCTGAAGGCGCGCCCCGGCGTTTTCGTCGCTGGGGAAATGCTGGATTGGGACGCGCCCACGGGCGGCTATCTGTTACAGGCGAGTTTCGCCACAGGCGTGGCGGCGGCGCAGGGGGTGTTGGCCTGGCTCGGCGGCCCGGCTCAACTCAAGACGACGGCGTCCAACACGGCGGCGTAATGACACGCGGCTGCCACCAGCACACACAGATGCCAAATGGCATTGTGATAGGGCAGCCGTTCCCACAAGTGAAAGCCGACGCCGGCTGTGTAGACAATCGCGCCCACGGCAAGCAGCACGAACTCCTGGCTCGTCAAGGCATCGATGAGTGGATTGATGGCGCTGATGATGCTCCAGCCCATCAGCAGGCAGAGCACCACGATGGCCCGGTCCGCCCGGCGCGGGAACAGGAAGGCGATGGCAATGCCGATGATCCCCAGCAGCCAAACAATGCCGAACAGCGAAAGCCCCCACACCCCGCCGATCTTCAGCAACACAAATGGCGTATAAGTGCCCGCGATCATGAGAAAAATAGCCGCGTGGTCGCAGCGCCGCAGCCGTTCCTTCACCTGCGCATTGCGCACAATGTTGTACGAGGCGGAGAAGCTCAACATGGCCAAAAGGCCAAGCGCATAGAGAGTGAGGCTTATAATGGTTGCGCCGTCCGAGCCCGGAAGGCCCAGGATCAGCAGGATCGGCACGCCGATCACCGCCAGGGTCAGGCCGGTGATATGCACGGCCAAATCGGCGAGCCATTCCGTCCGGCTGTAGACAGGAAACAGGCTCGCGGCTTGCTCGAAACTGGCCGGGCCGAGGGATGGGGAGCCGAGGGACGGGTCGCAGGATTGGGGTAGGGTAGGGTCTTGTGTCACGCGTCGCTACTCCCAGGGGGACGAGTCAGGGGAACCGCATACCCTCAGGATCGTTACGGACTTCTTCCTGTCAAGCATCATGACCGAATGTCAGTCCGGTCCGTGGCACTGGTCGCACGGGCCGGACCGAATGGACCCTGGATTAAGGCCCCAATCAGTTGTTGCGGGACTGCCAAGCTTCCTCGAACTCGTTCCACGCCTCAACCACGGCGGTTTCCGTATCCACCGTTTCGTTGAAGGCATCGAGGGCGCCCTGGCGGGCTTCGCGCGGCAGCTCGGTGTTGTCGATGCGAGCGTTGAGGCATTCCCGGTAAGGCGTGAGTGAGGCCTGGAGATCGCGCACGCCATTCAGCGCCGCCTGCCGGTCTTCCGTTGTCGCCGTCGCCGGATCGGGCATCACCGGAATGGTGCCTTCAAACACGCACTCGTCGGCGAAGGCTGTGCCGGTGGAAAGCGCAAAAACCGCCGCGGCGGCCAAGAGAGTCTTTTTCATCGTTACCCCCGGGTTTTCAGAGTTGGGCCGGACGTCGAACCGTCATCATCCGTTGCGTGACCGCATGGTGCCCCGGTCCTGGGGGGGAGACAAACAAAAAGGGGGCGGCGCCGGCGCGTGAACCCTTTCGGGTTGAGCGCCGTCACATCCGCCCCCGCCTTGCGGGTGTCGGTCCTGCGAATACGCGCGGCTTAAAGCGTCCAATCCGGCCGGATGAAGTGGCAGGTGTAGCCCTCCGGAAAGCGCTCCAGATAGTCCTGGTGCACGTCCTCGGCCCGGTAAAAGGGCAGCGCTGGCGCCACTTGCGTCACCACCGGCCCCGGCCAGCGGCCGGAGGCATTCACGGCGGCGATGACGGCCTCGGCGGTCTGCTTCTGGCTGTCATCCTGGAAGAAGATGACGGAGCGGTACTGGGTGCCGATGTCGTTGCCCTGCCGGTCGGCCGTGGTCGGATCGTGGATCTTGAAGAAAAACTCCAAGATCTCACGATAGCTGACCTGCGCGGGATCGAAGCGGACGAGGAGGCTTTCCGCGTGGTTCGTAGTGCCCGTCTTCACGTCGTTATAGGTCGGGTCGGCCATGGCGCCGCCCGTATACCCCACTTCCGTGTCCACCACGCCAGGGAGCTTGCGAAACAGGTCCTGCATGCCCCAGAAGCAGCCGCCGGCCAAGATGGCGGTTTGCGTTGTGCTCATGATGCGTCCTCCAAATCGAAATGCGCCGCATAGGCGCCATAGCCTTCTGCCTCTAGTTGATCGGCTGGGATAAAGCGGAGCGCTGCGGAATTGATGCAATACCGCAGCCCGTCTTGTCCGGGGCCATCCGGGAAGACATGTCCCAGATGAGAGTCCCCGTGGCGCGAGCGGACCTCGGTGCGCCGCATGCCGTGGCTGTCGTCAAAGCGCTCCGTCACCAGGTCCGGCTCCACGGGCCGGGTGAAACTCGGCCAGCCACTGCGGGAGTCATATTTGTCCGTGGACAGGAACAGCGGCTCGCCGCTGACGATATCCACATAAAGGCCTGGCTCTTTGTGGTCCCAGAACGCGTTGCGAAAGCGCGGCTCAGTGGCATCGTTCTGGGTCACGTCATATTGCAGCGGCTCCAGGCGATCGATGGCGTCCTGGTCGCGGATGTACTTTTTGTCGGTCATGGCAAACGTCCTTGTGTTGAAGGACCGTCCTTGTGTTGAAGGACTGGGGCGCCGCTGGCCGAGCCAAGCTGGGCGGTGAGGCCGGCAGTCAGCCAGGGAGGCTGCGGCGG
>CAZVEE010000044.1:0-27430 GCA_964625525.1 uncultured Alphaproteobacteria bacterium
GCAACGCATTCGTAATGCGTGGGTCGGCGGTTCGAGTCCGTTCACCGGCACCATTCCCTTCACCACCACCCCTGGCCTCGGGGGCCTCCGCCATCCCGCATCTGGCGTGCATTGAATCAGCATCAATGCTACTCGCCGTTATCTGACCTCAAGGTCATGACGTGCCTGCAAGCCTATTTCCATTTTGAATAAAGACCTTTGCGCCGTGTCGACTCCACGCGCGGTAAGACTCCTGCGCGGTAGGCGCTCGTTAACCTTCCTGGCAATACAGTCCAACCGCCTCATCGCGACTTTTTTTGAGCGCGAGGGTGCGAGAATACTTGACCGCTTTACCAAGGATGCGTTGTGTGACGAAGCGGACAGGTTGACGAACCATACCGCTTAAAGGCGCTGGAGACCGGCATGCGTGCCGACGGGAGCGCCAACACTCGTTGACCGGGGGAATGAGTATCCATGGCCATTCAGCTTTCGAATATCGGTAACGTTACCGACGGCGGCGCGCTGCAGCTCAACGGAGCCTATTTCTCCGTCAATGCGGAGATCGACGGCACCACTTATCTGTTTGTCGCTGGCTTCTTTGATGACGGGATCACGGTCTTCTCGGTCGCGCCGGACGGATCGCTGACCAATGTTTTCAACCAGGACGACGGTGGCATCCTGGAGTTGAACGGCGTCACGGGCCTTGAGACGGTGGATGTCGGAGACCGCACTTTCCTCATCGCCACGGGCCACAATGATGATGGTCTGACCGTTTTTGAGGTCAATACGGACGGGCCGTTCTCGCTCGATTTCGTTCAGGTCATTCCGGACAATACGCTGCGTGAACTCGACGGCGCGCACCATGTGACGACGATCGAGGTCGGCGGTGTCGATTATGTCTACATCTCCGGCTATGACGATGATGGCTTGATGGTCTATTCCGTCGGCGCCGACGGCATGCTGACGGAAGTGCAGCAAGTGCAGGACAACGGGCCGCTGGAAATTGCCGGTCCGGCCTCCACGCATATTGCGACGGTGGACGGCAACAACTTCCTGTTTGTGGCCGGCTTCGACGATGACGGCATCGGCGTGTTGCAGATCGGCAACGACGGCATGCTGACGCCGGTGTTCAATGTTCAGGACAATGCACAGCTGGAGATCGAGGCGGTTCATACGCTGACCTCGGCCGTGCTGGACGGCACCACCTATCTGTTCGCCGGCGGGTTTGGGGACGACGGCATCAGCGTTTTCTCCGTGGCCAGCAATGGTGCGCTGACCAATGTCTTCAACATCATGGACCAGACCGATGGCGCGTTGATCGATGGCGTCGCCACGCTCGATATTGCGCAGGTCAATGGCGCGACGTACCTCATCGCGGCGGCGTCAGGTCTGGCGGAACTGCCGAACGAAGAGTCTGGCGAAGACGGACTGTCTGTGTTCCTGGTCAATAACGACGGCTCCTTGAGCCTCGTGGATATTGTTCCGGACTCTGATGGGGTGGAGTTGGACCGCGTTTATTCTGCCAAGACCCTAACCGTCAATGGTACCAGCTATGTGATTGCCACCGGCCGCTCCGATGACGGTGTGGCTGTGTTCGATTTTGGGGAAGAGCAGGTCGGCTTCACCGACACCGGGCCTTTCACCATCGATGAAAACGAAGCCGAGGGCACGACCGTTGGCGATGTGAACGCCGCCGTCGGCGACAGCCCGGACGATCAGGGCATCACTTATGCCATCACCGGCGGGAACACCGGAACAGACGGCGACAGCGATCCTGCCTTCAGTATCGACAGCTCCACCGGCATCATTACGGTGAATGACTCGGGCGATCTCGATTTCGAAGATCAGAGCGCGTATGTGCTGACGGTCGAAGCCACCGCCGGCGGGCAGACCATCAGCACCAATGTCACCATCAACCTCAACGACATCAATGACGCGCCGGAGATCGTGGCGCCGACCAACCTCGCCACTGCGGAAGACACGCCAGTCGAACTGACCGGCTTTGATTTCCAGGATGACGACGGCGACGAGCTGACTGTGGTGCTGACCGCCACGGGGTCGCTCTTCGAGGGCTCGGCGGTGCCGGGCGTGGCCATTTCCGGCCTGGGGACGGACAGCATCACCCTGACCGGTCTGGGCGATGATATCGCCTCGGTGCTGGAAGACGTCACGCTGACCCCGCCGCTCAACTTCACCGGCACGGTCAACATCGCCGTTACGGCCGATGACGACAATGGCGGTCTGGATGCCGATACGGGTGTCGTGACCGTCTCGGTGGGCACGAATGCGCCGACATTCACCGAAACCGGCCCGTTTGATGTGGATGAGAACGAAGACGATGGCACTGCTGTCGGCGATGTAGACGCCACGCTCGACGGTGGTCTGCCAGATGAAAGCATCACCTATGCCATCATTGATGGCAATCAGGATAAGGACGGTGATCTGACCCCGCCCTTCTCCATTGATGCGTCCACCGGCGAAATCACAGTGAATGATGGTGGCGACCTCAATTTCGAAGACATGTCCGTCTTCACCCTGACAGTGGAAGCCACGAACACCGGCACCGACGAGACCTCCACAGCGCAGGTCACCATTGCGCTGAACGATCTGAATGATGCGCCGGAGATTACGCCGAACACGGGCCTACAGACGCCGGAAGACAATGGCGTTCTGCTGTCGGGCTTTACGGTGGAAGACCAGGACGGCGACACTCTGATCGTCGTGTTGTCGAGCCCCTCGGCCACCTTCTCCGGGAGCAATCAGCCGGGTGTCGTGATCAGCGGGTTGGGAACCGACGAGGTGACGCTGACCGGTGCCCCGGCGGATATCCAGGCCGCGATCGGAACCATCACCTACACGCCGCCGCAGGACTTTGCGGGCCTTGCGGGCCTTACGGCGACGGCCGATGACGGCAATCAGGGCACAGATTCGGTGGACTTCACCATCCTGGTGACGCCGGAAGGTGACGCGCCGATCTTCACCAACACCGGTCCGTTCCCGGTCGATGAGAACGAAGACGACGGCACCAGCGTGGGTGACGTGGACGCCCAGATCGGCGACGGCGTGACGGACGAAAACGTCGTCTACGAAATCATTGACGGCAATCAGGATAAGGACGGCGATGAGAACCCGCCCTTCGCCATCGATTTCACCACCGGTGAGATCACGGTGAATGACGGCGGCGATCTCGATTTCGAGCTGATGCCGCAATTCGTGTTGACGATCCGCGCGACGAACACCAATACGCTGGAAACCAGCACCACGACCGTCACTATCACGCTGACCGATCTGAATGATCCGCCGGAAGTAACGCCGGCTGTGGGCCTGACCACGCCGGAAGACACGGCCATTGGCCTGGATGATTTCGACGTGGACGATCAGGACGACGATGTGGTGGCGCTGACGCTGTCGTCCGATGACGGCACTTTCACGGGTCCCGTTAATGTTCTGGGTGTCTCGGTTGATGGTCTGGGCACGGATGAGATCACTCTGACAGGCCTGCCCGATAATCTCGATGCCGCGCTGGATCAGCTCGATTTTCTGCCGGCGCCGGACTTCAACGGCGAGGCGTTGATTTCCTACTTCGCCGATGACGGGTTTGAGGGAGAAGGCGAGGGTGAAGGAGAAGGGGAGAGTGGGACCGATAGCGGCACCACCACCATCACCGTCACCCCGGTGAATGATGATCCTGTGGTCACGCCTCCGGACATGCTGATGACCAATGAGGATGTGCCGCTGCCGCTCGATGGCTTTGCGGTCGAGGATGTGGACGGCGACACGATCACGCTGGTGGTCTCGAACCCGACCGGACGCTTCACCGGTGTTGTCAACACGCCGGTCAACGTCTCGGGCCTGGGCACCAATGCAGTGACCCTGGTGGGGGATGCGGATCTTCTCGATGACGCGCTGGCCGAAATCAGCTTCGTGCCGCCCCAGGACTTCTTCGGCACGGCGACGCTCAGCTACACTGCGACCGATGGTGCCGGCGGCGAGGACAGCGGTTCGGTTGACGTCCAGGTGAAAGAAGTCGAGGACGTGCTTGACGCGCGCGACGACAGTTTCTTCGTGTCGATCAATGGCAGCCTCAGCGGTAACGTCACTGACAATAACGGCTTTGGTTTCGATACTATCGGCGAGGGCTCGACGTTTACCGTGTCGCTGGTGGGGTCCGGGCCGAGCAACGGCAATCTCACCCTGAATGCGGATGGCAGCTTCACGTACACGCCGGACACGGCCTATTTCTGCGGCAGCGGCGACACCTTCACCTATCGCCTCTCGGACTCTTCGGGTGATAGCGATACAGCCCAGGTGACCATTGTGGTCGGCTTCCCCGACATCGTGATGCCGAGTGAGGATGATTTTATCTCGGTCTTCACGGGAACGCCGGACAAGGACAAATTCAAAGGCACCTCTGCCAATGACTTTGCCGAAGGCTTTGACGGCCGAGACAAACTCAAGGGCGATGACGGCAACGACACGCTGAAAGGTGGGGCGAGCCGGGACAAGCTCAACGGTCAGGATGGCAACGATACGCTGTTCGGTGGGACCGGCCGGGACTTCCTGCGCGGCAATGACGGCGACGATCTGCTCGACGGCGGCGACGATAACGACTCGCTCGACGGCGGTGAAGGCGACGACATCATCGAAGGCGCTGGTGGCAATGACCGGATCAAGGCCGGCGATGGCGATGATGCGGCCAATGGCGGTGACGGCAATGACCGCCTCTTCGGTCGGGACGGCGATGATGCTCTGCTGGGCGGGGCCGGCGATGACCGACTGACTGGTGGTAAAGGCAATGACCGTCTGAGCGGCGGGACCGGCAATGACGAGCTTTACGGTGGTGGCGACGCGGATGTCTTCGTCTTCAACCGGGGCGATGATGTGGACGAGATCTTCGACATGGATTTCGATGAAGACCGCATCGATCTGTCGTGCTCTGATTTCGGTATCGAGAGTTTTGCGCAAATCCTGGCCATCGCCAGCAAGGACGGCAAAGACGTGCTGCTCGACTTCGGCAATGGCGACCAGTTGCGCATCGACAAGACGGATGTGGATGAGCTGACGGCCGACGCCTTTATTTTCTAATCATCTGATGTGATCCGGCGGGCTGGGATTGGCCCGCCGGACTGCCCCTTGGCGAGGGGGCCTGGCCTTCGATAGGGTGGTGGGCAAGACCCATGCACACCGGGAGGCGGACCCATGGCCGATACGGGGGATCTAACGGCGCGCGACCCGCTCGCCTTTGAACGGGCGCAGGATTTTGCCCGCATCGCGTCCGATTGGTTCTGGGAAACCGATGTGGACGGCCGCTTCCGCTATATCTCCAAGCAATTCGAAGACATGACGCCCTACCGGACCGATGACTTTATCGGCCGGCATTTCCGCGATTTCGAAGAGGCGGGCGGGCTGGTGTGCCTCGATCCGCAGATGGATCAGCGACGCACGCAGGCCATGGCCGCCCATCAGCCCTTTGGCCCGTTGGTCTATCACCACCCGGATCGTTCCTTCGGAGAAAGCTATTGGGAAGTGAAAGCGCGCCCGTTTAAGGATGCGCACGGACGCTTTGCGGGCTATCGCGGCGTCAGCATGAATGTCACCGAAAAACAGCAGGCGATCATCGCGTTGGAGCGTAATCGCCAGCATTTTCGCCACCTGTTCGATACAGCGCCCAGCGGGTTGCTGGTGCATCGCAATTTCCGACCGGTCTTAGCCAATCAGGCGTTTCTCGACATTTTTGATTATGACAGCCTCGCCATGCTGTTGGCTGAAAATGACGTGATGACGTTGGTCCCGGACGAGCGGACGGATGAGGTTTACAAGGCCTATCGCAAACTTGAGGGCGCGGACGAGCAGCTCCTCAGAGATCGGACGGAATTGATTTCGCGCAAGGGTCGGCGTCTCATCGTTGATTTCATGGTCTGTGTGACCGATTGGGACGGCGAGGATGCTTTCTATGTCACGGTGCAAGATGTCACAGGCCAAGTACAGGCGGCTGAGCGCTTGCAACGCAGTGAAAAGCACTTGGCCGATGCCCAGACCCTCGCCAGTATCGGGAGTTGGGACTTGACAGCGGATGGCCGATTGACGTGTTCGGACGAGTTCTATCGCATCTGTGACTTGAACCCGCTGGAAGACCCCATTCCGGTCGAGCGGTTTCTGGATGTGGTGCACCCGGAAGACCGTCACTGGGTGCGGCGAGGCTTGTGGATCGACCCGGAGATGCAGGCCGCGGAAGGTGTTTGGCCTGGATTTTCGCGCACGGTCGATGCGGGTGGCCGCATTCATGACCGCTATCGCTTGTGCCTGGCCGATGGGGCGGTGCGCCATGTTCATGTGATTCAAGAAGCGCGAGGGGAGCCGGAACGGGCTCCGTCCCTTGGCGGGGTGATCCGCGACGTGACGACAGAAGAGGCGGCCAAACGGCGCATCGCGGAAAGCGAGGATCGCTACAATCGGTTGTTCAGTGTGGATAGTATTGGCCATGTGATCTGGCAGGATGAATGGCCGCGGGATGCCAACCGGTGGGCTTTAGAGATCTTTGACCATCAGTCTAGAGATGACTTTGTCAATCACTACTCTCTTTGGTCGATCCGGCCAGCAGCGCAGGCCGCAGCCTTGCGCCAGGCCGTGAGCCAACTGCTCACCAGTCGGGATGCGGAATTCAAAAGCCGTTGGCTTGCGACCACGGTGGCGGGGCGCGATATCTGGGTGGAGTCGTCGCTGCGGGCCACGATCTGGAACGGCAAGCCTGCGCTCCAGGAAACCTTGATGGATGTCACCGCCGAAGTCCGCTACGCCCAGGCACTCAAGAAGAGCGAGGAGCGCTATGAGTTGGTGGTCGAGGCTGCGCAGACAGGGATTTTCGAATGGAATGTTTGGACGCGGCGAGGGTTCATTTCGACCACGGGGTTGCGGCTTTTGGGAATGAGCGGTGGCAACTATGTCGCCTTTGAGGATTTCGAAGATCGTCTGCATTCAGAAGACCGCGGTCACTTTCTCAACGCGTTTCGGTCGGGCCCGACCGCCGGTCATGGGCGCTTCCGCATCCGTCATGCCTCGGGCCAATACCGACGCCTGGAAATACAATGGGTCAGTGCGCACCCCCATTGGGGGGAGCCGCACGTGTCCGTCGGCTCCTTTCGCGATGTGACCGATGAATATGAGGCCGCCAAAACCAAGGCGCAACTTGAGGTTATGCTCCGGCAATCCCAGAAGATGGAGGCCTTGGGCCGGCTTGCAGGCGGCATCGCCCATGAGATCAACAATCTCCTGCAGCCGGTTTTGTTGTTCGCGAAGCTGGCCCGGGAAGAGGCCGATGCGGAGCAGTTGGATGCCTATCTTGAAGACATCTTGGGCTCGGCACGCAAGGCGAGGGATGTGACCCGGGGCATTCTGGCCTTTTCCCGCCCCGATACCGGCGCCACCGAGCCGTCCCAGTTCAGCACTATCATGGGCCAGGCCGTGGCTTTTGCGGCCAAGTCACTGCCATCCGGTGTTCATCTTGATACCGACATTCCAGACCTTGTGGATCAGGCCGCCGTCAATCAAACAGCGCTTTCGCAAGTCCTGTTGAACCTTTTTCAGAACGCTGCCGATGCGATGGCCAATGAGGGGCGCATTATGGTGTCCCTTGCGGCAGTCACCTTGGCGCAGCGCCCTGCGCGGGCGCTCGCGGTGTCGCCCGGGCCTTACTTTCAGATCATCGTGGCTGATACCGGGCCTGGTATGGCGGCGGGGGATTGTGAGCGCGTGTTCGAACCGTTTTTCACAACGAAAGATCCAGGCAAGGGCACGGGCCTTGGACTATCCATTGTGCACGCCATTGTCAAAACCTGGCAGGGGGCGGTCCATGCACGCAGTCGTCCCGGCGACGGGACGGTCTTTGAGGTCTATGTACCGCGGGTCCTGGCGGACGGTCCTCGCCTGTCCGGGTAAGCTGGGGTCAGGCTGAGGCGGCGCGCACCGCGTCCAGGAGTTCCTCGTCGTCAAACGGTTTCATCAAAAAGCTCACGGCACCATGCGCCTGAGCCTTACCGATCGTGCGTTCCAGAGGTTCGTTGGGGCTGCCGCCGGAAATGAAGACAAAAGGGTGGTGCGCCCCATTGGTGCGTGCGGCGAGCAGGAAATCCAAACCAGTCTGATCTGGCATCCACACATCAGTAATCACCAGCGCGATGGGCTCCCTGGCCAGTCGGTCTAGGGCTTCCGATGCGCCCTCGGCTTCGCTCACCTGATATCCCGCTTTGGCCAGGGTCAGCGCAATGGAACGGCGCACAATCTTCTCGTCTTCCACCAGAAGAATATGGGGTGGGGTGGTGGTGCTCATAGCAGGGTGTCCCCGTCCGCAGGCTGATCGGATTCCGATGCGAGGGGCGCGTCTTTGTCTTTGCTCGCTTGCAGCAGCGCTTCCAGGGCACGCATGAGTTGGCTGCGATCGGTCTCACTCAGATCGGCGATGCGCTGGGCGAATTCGCCGAGGGGATCTTGCGTCAGCGTTTCCCGGCCGGTGTCGGTTAGGGCGTAGACGACGGCCTTGCGGTCGGGTTGGCGGTCTTCCGGGGCCAGTAAGTTGTGGCGCACGAGTGATGCGACCGAGCGTGACGCCGGCGCCAGGGTGATGCCCAAATAGCGGGCCAGGCCGGTCACGGTGCGCGCACGCACGCCGGCCAAGTCAAAAAATCGCAACGCTGCCCACTGGCGCGGGTGCAGCGTTTTCGGGCCGCGCTCAGGATAGATATTGCGCGCAACTTGCTCGAACAGGGCGGCGATACCATGAGCACGCGCCATGCTGGGATCATCCATGGTCCGGGTCCCCCATTTGGTTTTGATGGGCCGCTATCCTGTTTCGCTGGCGGTGGGGATCCGCAGGATGAAGATCATACACCCAATATGGTGGATCATGTGAATTACAATGCACAACCCTAAGGCCCCCTCGCCGCTTGCACAACGCTATTGTGAACATGAAAACACGCGACCGACAACCGCCATGGATAGCGATTAATATGACTCGACCGTCCTGTGCAGGAGAAAAGTATGACTGACCGCCGGACACTGACAGTTCTGCCCGTTCGCGGCGCCGCAGATCTCGTCGCGTTGGTTGAGATCTGCAACGGCTTTCGCACGTGGGTTCGGGGCCGGTATGGCGAGAAACGCTGGATGGTGGATCTTTACTATCCGGACGCGGAATGGGAGGCGCTGATGGCGCGGTTGGATCGCGAGCATGCACCTCCTGGTGGAGAGATCTTGCTCGCCCGTGCCGAGGGTGTGCCGGCCGGATGTGTGATGCTGAAACGCTACGATGACGCGGTCTGCGAGATGAAGCGCTTGTTCGTCGTAGAGGCCTTGCGTGGGCAGGGCCTGGCGCGGCTCTTGTGCCGGCGGCTTTTGGCGGTCGCGGCGGAGCGGGGCTATCGGCAAATGTGGCTGGAAACCGGTGTGATCCAGACCGAGGCGATCAGTCTGTATGAGTCCCTCGGTTTTCAGGCCCGCTCCAATTACGTGGAGATGCCGGAGGAAATGGACGCGATGGTGCGCTCAATGATGATCGATCTGTCTGGACCAATGGACGCATAGGGCGAATTCCCCGTGCATCATACGCTGTTTTGACGCTGATGCGGGCGATTTGGGCTTGGGTCGAGCGGGCCGCCATGCCTAGGATTATTTGAGGGCGTTAGCGCTCTGGACCCAAGCGTCCAGGGACCGTGCATAGGTGGGGAGGAAAAAAGATGACCCTGAACACCCGGATGATGACCCGTGTTGGACTGGCCGCTCTTCTGGTGCTGGGCGTGAGTGCCTGCGGGCCGCAAGGCGAGGCGGAAGCCCCCCAAGATACGGCCGCGCCGGCCGAAGAGCCCATCAGCTTTGAGGCTGAGCTTCAAGAGCGCCTGATCGACGCCCAGGCGGGCGACGTCATTGAGATACCGGAAGGTACATTCTCCTTTACCCGGAGTCTGAGCCTGACCGCCGATGGCGTGACCATTCGCGGCGCCGGTATGGATAAAACGATCCTGTCCTTCGCCGAGCAGCAGGCGGGGGCGGAAGGCCTGCTGGTGACGGCCAACAATTTCATTCTCGAAGATCTCGCTATCGAAGACACGACCGGCGACGCGGTGAAGATCAATGAGGGCGAGAACATCACCATCCGCCGTGTTCGGGTGGAATGGACCAATGGGCCGAGCACGGATAATGGGGCCTATGGGCTTTATCCGGTGCAAACCCAGAATGTCCTGATTGAGGATAGCGTGGCCATCGGGGCATCGGATGCGGGCATTTATGTGGGCCAGTCCGATCAGGTGATCGTGCGGCGCAATCGCGTCGAATACAATGTCGCGGGCATTGAAATCGAGAATACGGTTGGTGCAGACGTTTATGAGAACGTCGCCACGAACAATACGGGCGGTGTGTTGGTTTTCAACATGCCGCAAATTCCGAAGCGCGGCTATGCCACGCGTGTCTACAATAATAAGGTGTACGCCAACAATACTGAGAATTTCGGTCATGAAGGGACACCCGTGGCCACTGTGCCCGCTGGCACCGGTGTGATCATCAACTCCAATGACCAGGTGGAGATCTTTGATAATGAGATCTCGGACAATCTCACCGGCAACATTCTGGTGACGAGCCTGTTCACGGCAGGCTATGGCCTGGACTCCATGGCCGATGATTTCGACCCTTATCCGGAAACGATTTTCATCTACGGCAATAGCTTTAGCGGTGGTGGCGAAGCGCCGGATACGGTGGAACTTCAGGCGGTGCGCATGACTTTGTTCGGGCCGGATGGCAGCCTGCCGGACATTGTCTGGGATGGCTTTGTAAACCCTGAGAAGCTGGTGGACGGTGTGCAACCGCTCGCGGACCGTGTCTGTGTGGATAATGGTGACGCGGTGGTGGTCAATGTGGATGCACCAAACGGATTTGCCAATCCGTTCGTGGACGAAGACTTCCATCAGTGCACCCATGAAAAACTGCCGCCCATCACGTTGAGCGAGTGGTAAGAGGCGCGGTAGGGCAGGGAGAAACGGATGACGGATGTGGGAAGCCGAATATGGGGCGCCCGACTGGCAGGGCTTGTGGCAGCGGCGCTGCTCCTGGCGGGTTGTGGCGAAGCCATGACACCGCCCGCGCCCGCGCCAACAACGCCGGTTTTCCATGAAGAAACCAATCCGCGCACATTGAGTGCGTGGAATGTGGTTGCCGTGTCCGATGGCGCCCTGGCCTTACAGGACGGGGTGGTGCCCTATGATCTGGCCACATCTCTGTTCACCGATTATGCGCACAAGCTCCGCACGATCTGGATGCCGGAGGGGGCGGCGGCGGCTTATCGGGACAACGATGTGGTCGATTTCCCGGTGGGCACCATCATTTCCAAGACTTTCTATTATCCGCGCGTGCCGGGTGAAGGGATGGTAACCGGCGCAGTCGGCCGATGGGACACCCAGCCCACGGATTTCGTCGGCGAAGGGCTGGCGCTTGATCAAGTGCGTTTGATCGAAACCCGGTTGTTGGTCCACCGGGCTCATGGTTGGGACGCGATCCCGTATGTGTGGAATGCGGAACAAACCGAGGCACGCCTGATGCGTGCGGGGGATGCGCAGCCTCTCACGCTGGTGGCAGCAGATGGTGAACGTGAAGAGTTCAGCTATATCGTGCCGAACCAGAACCAGTGCGCGGGCTGTCACGCCACCAACAATACGACGCGGGAGATCTGGCCTATTGGCCCCAAGCCGCGTCACCTCAACAAAGACTATCCCTATGCAGATGGGGTGCATAACCAACTCGCCCATTGGACCCAAGTGGGCTATCTCACCGGTGCCCCGGGTGATCTGACCTTGGCGCCGCAAAATGCGCTGTGGGGGGATGAGAGCGCGAGCCTGGACGCGCGCGCCCGCGCCTATCTTGATGCCAATTGCTCACACTGCCATTCCGATGTGGGACCGGCGGACACGTCGGGCCTGGATCTGCGGCCGGATACGCCGCTGGGACTGGCTTACGGGGTGTGCAAACTGCCGGTGGCGGCGGGGTCGGGCACCGGTGGGCGCCGTTTTGATATCGTGCCGGGCGCGCCGGACGAGTCGATCTTCGTTTACCGCATGAATTCCCGTCATCCCGGCGTGATGATGCCGGAACTGGGCCGCGCGACCATTCACCGGGAGGGGGTGGATCTGGTCAGTGCGTGGATCGCCGCCATGGAAGGGTCATGCGGGTAAGGCCGGCGATGACTCAGACTGTTGGCGCAGATAGGCGGACAAGTAGTGTTGGATGGCAATGAGTGATTCCCGGTAATAGGCATCGGTCATTGCCGCATCGGCGCTTTCGATCACCCGCGCCTCAATGCCATTGAAAATTTCGACCACGATCCGGGCGACCATATCCGGATCGCCACCGGAAAATCCGTCCGATCCCTGACGCCACCATTCAGCCAGCACTGAAGCGATGCGCGCATTGGCAGCATTCTTCACCGGCAACAAATCCCGTGACGTCACCATCAGAAGGAAAAGGGGGCGGTAGGCGGGATGGCGGTTGAACGAGGCGCGCAGGGCTTCGATCACCGCGCCGTGACGGTGGCGCCAGTCCGGATAGGTCTTAGTGTCGGTGATGATGGAGGAAACGATCATCTCCGTTTCCGCGCTCAGCGCTTCGAACATTTCTCGGTAGATGGAATAAATGTTGGGAAAATAGCGGTACACGGAACTCACCGGGATTTCCGCCTCCGCCGCCACGGTCGTGGTGGTGATTTCCTCCGAGATATGACTGACCAGCAGTCTTTCCGTCGCCGCCAGGATCTGGGCGATGCGCTCACGGGCGCGCTTTTGTTGAGGGATCGTGCGCCGCTCTAGCCGACCATCTTCTGCCTGCTGGACGCTTGAGCGGGGCAGGACCGCCGGTCCGGCCGCTTCGGTCTTGCGAAAGCGGTCCCAGCTGGCCTTATCCGTACTCAGAAGGTGTGAGGTGACATGAATGCTCTGCTGGCCTGATTTCTGCGCCTCGGCGACCGCGTCGGTCAGGCTGTGATGCAACCGGACCGTTGCGAGGCGCACGAGCAGCGGCAAGTTGATGCCCGAGATCACCTCGACTTCCGCCTGGGTCAGACCCATGACCGAAAGCGCGATATTGGAGGGGCCGGCTCCGAAAATATCAGTCAGGATAATGACGCCCGCGCCGTCATCCACCGCGGCAATGGTGTCGAGAAGCTGATCGCGCATGCTGTCCACGGAGTCATCCGGAAGCATGCCGATGGCTTCTGCCTGCGGCTGCGGCCCGATCACATATTCCGTGGCGGCCAGAAACTGCTGCGCCAGGTGACCATGGGTGATCAGGACAAGACCGATCATACGACTCAACGCTCAGCTTTCGTTCTCAACAGATATCTCAAACCCATTGTGCATGGGCTGGATCAAAACACCAAATCCCGCTTGTATACCACTGGGGGAGGCCGCGCTATCCGTGCGCCGACTGTTTCGGCGCATTCGCGATCACATTTGGGCTTTGAGCCTGGGCGGGGTTCTGGGCCAGGGCGGTGCGCAGCGCCGTGACCAGTTGTCCGGCCTCGAACGGCTTGGTCAAGCAACCGCAAAAGCCGCGGCGAGCATAATAATCGCGGTGGTCGCGCATGGTGCGTCCGGTGACGGCAAGCATGGGGATGCGCGCGAAGGCGGGGCCGAGGGCGCGCATGCGCTCGGCCGTTTGGAGACCACTGAGCCCCGGCAAGTCGATATCCATCAAGATCAGGTCAAACGAGCCCGCCTGCACAATGCCCAGGGCCTCCAGCCCATCCGTGGCCAAAGCCATGTCACAGCCCAGCGTGTCCAGAATGCTGGCGATCACCACTTGATTGATCCGGTCGTCCTCGACCACCAGCACTTTCAGTCCTGACAGGCGCGCGGGCCATGGGGCCTGAGACTTCGAGGCCGCCGGAGTGAAGCGCTCCACTTCGGGCAAGGGCAAGGTGACGCGGAACCGCGAACCCATACCCGGAATGCTGTCGAGTGTCAGCGTGCCCCCCATCAGTTCGGCAAGCTGTTTGGCAATGGCAAGGCCCAGGCCCGCGCCAGAGGGTCCGTCTGCCTCCGCGCCCAGCCGTTCGAAGCGGCGGAACAGGCGTTGTTGATCGTCATGAGATATGCCGGGGCCCGTGTCTTCCACATCAATGGTCAGAATGCGCATCTGACCGTCCGTCGGTGTGCTCACGACACGGATGGTCATGCCACCGGTGGCGGTGTATTTAATCGCATTTGACACCAAATTCATGAGGATTTGGCGCAGGCGGACCGGATCCCCCACCAGGCATAAGGTGTGCGGCAGGTCTGTTCGGACCGTGAGGGTCAGCCCTTTCTCGTGCGCCCAGGGCTCATGGAGCAAGGCCACATCACCAATCAGGCGCGCAGGCTCAAAGGGCCGGGCCTCTAACACGGTCTCCGGGCCCGCTTCCAGGCGCGACAGGTCCAGCAGGTCATTCAAAATGCCGGTGAGTGCCTGGCTCGACTCCAGAGCGATTTGGGCATGATCGCGAATGCCCTGCGGCGGGTTTTTCTCCAGGATCAGCGACAAGGTGGCCGTCAGACCGTTCAGCGGTGAGCGGATCTCGTGGCTCATATTGGCCAGGAAACGGGCTTTGGCGTCATGCGCGGCGATCGCTTCCTGGCTGGCCTTGGCTTGCTTGATGGTCAGCACTTCCATGGTCTGCTGAAACACCGCACTGGCGATGCCGATGCCGAGTGCCGTGAAAACGAGCACGAAGACCAGCGAATACGCGAAAGCGTCCGGATCCATGCGGTGGATCGGGGCGCCCATCTCGTCGCGAAACAGATACAGCGCGATCAGCGTGGCGATGACGCCGAATCCGGTGCCCGCCGCCCAGCGCCGATCAAGCAGAAAGCTCGCCAAGAGCGGCAGCACCAGCAGGTAGATGGCGCTGGTGGCGAAGATCCCGCCTACATTTATGGTGACAAAGGCCAAATTCACGTAGAGCGCTGCCAGAAACAGCTTACTGGCCAGTGCCAAGCGCCCGGTCCAGGCCCACACCGCCGGCGCCAACAGCATGAGCGAGGGCAGGAAACAGCTGATGGCAATGACAAGCGGCGCCTTGTCATAGTCTTCCAGCAAGGTCGCAACCGTGGAGAGCGTGCCGCCCGTCCAGAAGAGGGCGGCGAAGACACACAGCAGCGCCACGCGCGCACCGTGCAGCGACGTGATCGTGAAGATCGCCCGAATGCGGCCAATGAGATCTGTGATCATGCGGTCTTCCCCGGTGATGCCCGCGTCTCCTGCTCCGGCCAACCATATCCAATCCGGACCTTGGTCACACGATTGTGCAGACTCAAGATCTCTAGGCAAGCGTGCTGCGGGTGGATCGCTGGCCAAGAGGTGGGTGTAGTCTTCATCTATCATGCACTTTAGGCGCTTATGCAACGGGGGTGATTGGGGTGTGGCGCGAACGCACTGGTGCGCGCTTTCGTGAAGACCAGAGGGTATTTCACTTTGCCGCACCCTGAACCCGGCGGTAGAATTTGCGCTTAAAAGGTAACCTAGTTGGCATGGACTCCGGGGGAGGCACTGATGGTTGTGAACGCGAAGACAGTATGGTCCGCATTGAAGGCGGGCACTGCTTTGACGCCGCTCCTGGCACTGGGAGTGGCCGCAACGGTTTTCTTGCCGGCGCCGGTCCTGGCGCAAGGGGACGGCACTCGGGAGACCATCATCGTCACGGCGCAGAAGCGCGAGCAATCGCTGCAGGATGTGCCGATCGCCATCAATGTGTTCACAGATGACCTTCTGGATACGCTGGGCGCGGAAGATATCGCGGAAATCGCCATCTTCACCCCGGGCCTGACCATTGATGATCTCGACATCACCCAGCCGACTTTCACGATCCGCGGTGTGAACACCTCGGATTTCGGCATCGGGACCGAACCGTCAGTGGGCCTGTTCATTGATGGTATCTATTCCGCCCGCTCCGGCGCGGCGCTGGTATTCTTCAATGACGTGGAACGGGTGGAAGTGCTGAAAGGCCCGCAAGGCACTCTGTTCGGCCGCAACACCTCGGCCGGCGCCATCTCCATCGTTACCAAAAAGCCCAATGTGGATGCGTTCGAATTCGATGGCACTTTCCGCTACGGCAACTTTAACAAGCGCCGCTTTGAAGGCACGGTCAATGTACCGATCACCGATACCTTGGCGGTGCGCGTCAACGGTCTCTTCAATCAGCGCGACGGCTATCTGGAAGATGCGCGGACCGGCGAGGAAGGCGAGTTCGAAAACAACTGGGCCTTTCGCGCCGCTGTGGGCTGGCAGCCGACGCCGGCCACGGAAGTCATCGCCCGCTGGGAATATGACGAGGTACGCAAAAACGGCCCCACGGCCGTGGGGGTGAATCCGTTCTCGCTGTCGCAGCGCTTTGATGGGCCGTATACGAATGATGTGCTCGACAGCCACGAGACCCGCACGCTGAACGGCGCCAGCCTGCATGTGGAGCATGATTTCGGCTTCGCTACGCTCACCTCCATCTCCGGCTTCAAGTCTTTCCAGACGACCAACCGTGAGGACGAGGACGGCACCGACGACATCACCCGCTATTTCGATACCGAGAATATCGAAGACAATGAAAGCTACTATCAGGAACTGCGCCTGAGTGGAGACACCGGCCCCGTCACCTGGGTTGGGGGCGTGTCTTACTTTAAGGAAAATGGCTTTCAGAGTTCCAACACCACGGCGTTCACCGATACGATTGACACGGTGTTGGCCACCACGGCCGGGTTCCCCATCTTCACGATTCTCGACAGTGTCGGGCTGCCCGTTTTTGGTATTCAGTGGGATGAAGATATCTTTGGTGATGCGCGCAATCAGTCCTATGCCGCATTTGGTGACGTGACCTATGCGGTGACCGACCGGCTGAACTTGACCGCCGGCTTGCGATACACCCGGGATGAGAAAGAATTCACCTGGCGTAACGGTCCGCGCCGGGCCGAAGAACTCTCCGAGATCACCGCACCGGGCGCACTCTATAACACCATTCTGGGCGCGCCGTTGTTCCCGGAAGATGTGCCCATCGATGTGAATACGTTCTTCAATGCGGTTATCGGCGGCGACATCATTTTCGATTTTGGCGCGCTTGAAGGCGACCCCTTTACCCGGGAAGAGACCTTCGATGACATCAGCCCGCGCTTCGTGGTCGATTACAAAGTCACGGATGATGCGCTGCTGTTCTTCTCCGCCTCACGCGGCTACAAGGCCGGCGGTTTCAACACACAGGAACCCAACTCGTTCTTCGACGATGAATCCGTTTGGAACTTCGAAGGGGGTGTGAAGTCGGAATGGTTCGACGGTGATCTGCGCGTCAACGCCTCGGCCTATTACTTCAAGTATAAGGACCGCCAGCAGATTTCCCTGGAAGGGATCAGCACCTCCGGTATTCCTCAGTTCACCACGCTGACCGGTGACTCGCAGGCCTGGGGGATCGACCTGGACAGCCAGTGGTTCGTGACCGATGCGCTGGCGCTGACCCTGACGGCGGGCTTCATCGACTCTGAATGGGATACGCGGACGGAGCGGGGCCTCGATATCTCGGGCCAGCCCACGGGTGAACCCTATGCTCGGATCGTCGTCGGCTTCGATTATGAGTATCCGCTGGGCGAGCGTTACGGCACGCTGAATCTGCATGTGGACAACAGCTACACGACGGCGCGACGCCTAAATGATGCGGATGATTTGGCGATCGCCCTGTTTGACGGGCTGGTGCGCCAGTCGGTGATCGACGACCGGGATGATGCGCGCAACATCACCAATGCGCGTCTGACCTGGACGGCGCCGTCCGAGCATTACGCCGTGTCGGCCTGGGTGGAGAACCTGTTCGAGGATCAAGGTCCGCGGGACATTAACGACATCACCACCGAAACGCTCGGCACGCCCTATGTGCGGGTGGAAGAGCCGCGTTTCTATGGTGTGGATGTGCGGGTGACGTTCTGACCGTGCCAGATCGCTGGGACCAAAGAAAAGGCGGCCTCGGGGCCGCCTTTTTTCATGCTTCGGATGAGGCTCAGTCAGCCGGCGCGGGTCAGGCAGCCGGCGCGGGAAGGGGGATCAGCCGGGTATTGGACAGCCCGGCCGTGCGATGGTGCACTGCTGCCTGATAATCTGGCCGCGCAATCATGTCGAGAAAGGCCTGGCGGCTGGGATAAAAGACCAGCACCACCGCGTCCCACTCGTCCGGGGGGCCGATCAGCGCTTTGTGCCCTGAGGCCACGGTGAGGATCCGTCCGCCTACGGCCTCAATGGTGCGCTGGGCGGTTTCGGAGTACACGCCATAGGCTTCGGCGCCCGAGCGGGCCGGTTCGCCGAGAGCCGGGTCATAGGTCGCCGTGGCAGCAAATGCCAGCAAGTTGAGCATGATCACCGGCTCCGCCAGATCCGAGGCCATGAACGCTTTCAACTGGTCCCCGGTGGGGTCGATACAGCCGCTCATCCTTCGTCATCCTTGCTGCCTGTTTCCACGATCGTGCGGGCATTCTTGGCGAAATCGTCTTCCGCGTCCTTGTCATCCCCGCCGCGGAGCAGCTCGCGAATATCGAAGGGGACCTTGATGCCCCGGTCCACCGCCTCGCGGGCGCCGATCTGCTTCACCCAGCGATACAGATGTGGCAGGCCCTCCAGCGATACACCGGACCAATTGTGGGTGTGGACCCAGGACCAGTTGGCGATATCGGCAATGGAATAGTCTCCGGCCAGATATTCATGATGCGCCAGATGGCCGTCGAGCACGGTGAAAAGGCGCTTGGTTTCGCCTTGGTAACGGTCGATAACGGGCTGGATCTTCTCAGGCCAATAGCGGAAGAACACATTGGCCTGGCCCATCATAGGGCCGACCCCGCCCATCTGAAACATCAGCCATTGGATTACTTGCGAGCGGCCTTTGGTGTCCGTCGGTAACAGGCGGCCGGTCTTGTCCGCCAGATACATCATGATGGCGCCCGTCTCGAATATGGCAAAATCATCTGCATCGTGATCGACAATCACGGGGATGCGCCCATTCGGGTTCATGGCCAGGAACCAGTCTTGCTTCTGGTCGTTCGCTGTCAGATCAATGGTATGGGTCTCATAAGGCAGGCCCAATTCCTCCAAAGTGATGGAGGCCTTCCAGCCATTGGGCGTAGGTGCGGTGTAGAGCGTGATCATGGCGGCACCCTCCGGAGACCTTAGTCCGCGACGGCGAGGCCGAGCTTTTTCAGCTGCGTGGTCTCGTGGCGAATGCACAGCGCAAAGCTGGGGCGGGCATGGACGCGCAGCAGGAACGCGGTCAAGTTCGGATACTGGCTTGCATCCGGGGCAAAGCCAGCGTGGCGCAGATTAACGAAACTCGTCGCCACTGCGATATCGGCGATGGAGAACGCGTTGTTCACGAAGTATTCTTGGCTGCCCAGTTCCCGCTCCAGATAGTCGTAAAAGCGCGGTAAGCGCTCGCGGCAGGTTTCTTCGGCTTTGTCCAGGTCCGGCGCTTGACCCATCAGTTGGGAAACGATCACGGGGCGGAAACACCCCATGCCAATGGCCGCGGCCAGATCGCTATCGGCATATTCTTCCAGCCACATGGCGCGGCCATAGGCGTAAGGCTCGCTGGGGTAGAGCGCCGGTTCGGGCACTTTGCGCTCCAGATAAGCGCAGATGACGGAGGAGTCGGGCAGGGTGGCGTCCGCGCCTGCATCCGTGTCTTTCAGCACCGGGATCCGTTTGAGCGGGCTGATCTCCAGAAACCACTCTGGCGGGTTGAACACATTCACCTGGTCAAGCTCGTAATCAATGCCCTTTTCCGCCATCAGCACCCGTGCTTTGCGCACGAAAGGGGAGAGGGCGGAACCGTATAGGGTGATGGTCATGGGCAGGGTCCTCCGTGTGGGGTCTTATGGGATTAGGACGTGGGTGCCAGATGCAGGGTCTGGGTCGGATAGGCAAAGTCGATGCCGGCCTCAGCGAACTTGGAAAACAAGCTCAAATTGATCGCCTGCTGAATGTCCATGTATTCGTCATAGCTCGGGGACATGACGAAATAGACCGTCTCAAACATCAGGGCGGAGTCGCCATAGGCCTTGAAGTGGCAGCGGGCGAAGCGAGCCAAGCCATTCTCTTGCACGCTCTCGCGGACCATGGTCGGAATGGCTTCAAGCTGGGTGCGGGTAGTCTGGTACGTGACGCCGATATCAAACGCGATGCGCCGTTCGCTCATACGTTTGAAGTTGCAGATCTGGCCGGACAGCAAGTCGCCATTGGGCACCACGATCTGCTCGCCAGACAAGCTGCGCAATCGCGTGGTCTTCAGGCCGATGCGCTCCACCGTGCCCATGGTCGAGCCCAGCACGATGAAATCCCCCAGGACGAAGGGCTTGTCGAGGACGATGGAGATGGAGCCGAAAATGTCCTTGAACACCCCTTGCAGGGCAAAGCCGACGGCGATGCCGCCAATGCCCAGGCCCGCCAGCAGGGTGGTGACGTTCACGCCCACATTATCGAGGATCAGTAGGAAGGCGATCACGGACAGGGTCATGATCAGCAGGGTGCGGATAATCGCCAGCGCATTGCGCAGGTCATAGCCGCCTTCGGGATCATTGGCCGCCACACCGCGCAGCACGGCCATGACCAAATGGAAGATCCATACGGCTAATTGCACGACCACCGCAATGAGGGCGAGCGTGCCGATGCCGCTGCTGACGCGTTCGGGCAACCCGACCAAGGTGACGGCGATTTCCAGGGCCATGATGGCAAGGAACACTGTGCCCGTCTGCGCCACCAGGTTCAGTGGCACAGCAAGGGCGGAGCCGGGTTCGGTCCCCCCGGCCCAGCGCAGGCCCAGGCGCAGCCCCATGCGGATGATGAAAAACAGGGTGAACGCCACGGCCCAGATCACGGCCACGACCCACCAGTCCGGCGTTTGCGTAAACCAGGTCACAAGATCTGCCCAAGCGGCGGCGAGGCCGGTCTCCGCCGCGCGGGCCTCGCTGGCGCTGGCGGTGGCGGTGGCGGTAAGCATGGGTTCAAGCAGGCTCCAGGTCATGCGGCAGGTCCCCTCTCGTCTGGCATTGGCTGTGCTGCTGGCAGGCTACTTGGCTTGCAGGGATCCGCAAGGGCGCAGGCCACAGGTCATCGCTTATTGCGCCCAGGATGCTTCGCCTGTGCGTGAGAAGGGGCTCTCCCACTGGTCCGGCGTGTTGGGGATCCGCGCCGCCAACGCCGCGATGGTCGGGGGGAGGAGGGCGGCGGTGGTGCGCGCGCCCGTGCCCCGGCGGATCGCCACATTAACGGCCAGCGCATGCACCTGCCCGTCCCGGCGCCCCAGCAGCACTGAGCCGGAGCTGCCTGGCTCGACCATGCAGGAATGGTGGAGAAGCCCGGGATCCGTGCCGAGCAGGCGGCAGGCGCTGGCATTGATGGTGGGGCGAAGGGTGCGGGCCCGCCCGAAGGCCACCACTTCCAGCGCGAATGCTTCCGGATTGCCGGGGGTGGCTGCGGTCACCACAGGCGCCGGCGCGATCTGGCGCCCTAGCGGCTCGTCCAGCCAGACCACCGCCCAGTCGGCCCGCAACTGGTCGGGATCTGTGCCCACAGGCAGGCGGTAAGCGGGACTGACATGGTGCTCCACGGCCTTGGCGTAGAGCTGCTGGCCGGGGGCGGGATAGAGCGCGAAATGGATCAGGGGCGCGGAGAAATAGCCGTCGCCCGCGCGGGTCACCAGGCAATGGGCCGCTGTCAGGACCGCCTGCTCGCCCACCAGAACGCCCGTGCACACCGGCCCGCGCGGCGTGATGATCCGCCCGACGGGCGAGGCTTCGGCGGGCGAGGCTTCGGCGGGCAAGGCATCGTCCGCCCAGACCGGCGCCACCGGCCACACCAGCAGAAGCAGGCCGAACAAGCGTGAGATGGACATGGCGACAGGCTCCAAAAGGGGCGGCCCAACCGTCAGGACGGGCGGGGTGTCGGCGCCGGGCCGGGCAGGGTCATGGTCGCTCGCAGCCCGTCCGCGCGATTGCTCAGGCTCAGCGTGCCCCCTTCACCCTCCACCAGGCCCCGGGCGATGGCAAGACCAAGCCCCAGGCCGCCCGTATCCTGGCTGCGGGATTCTTCCAGGCGCACAAAGGGCTCGAATACCTTTTCCAGGTCATTGGAGGCGATGCCCGGGCCGTCATCATCCACCGTGATGGTGTAGCCGCCGGGCGCCGTGGTCATGCTGACCCGGGCCCGCTCGCCATAGCGGACCGCGTTCTCAATCAGATTCCGCAGCGCTCGCGCCAGGGCCCCCATGCGGATGCGGGCCACTTGCCGCGCCGGGGCGCCGGTGAGGGTCACGTCGGCCCCCAAATCGGCGAAATCGGCACAGATGCTTTCTACCAATGCAGTGATGTCCGTGGGGGCGGGGGCTTCTTCCCGGCTCGTTTCGCGCACCAATGACAGCATGCCTTCGGTCATGGAATGCAGCTCGTCCAGGATCCGTTGCATATGCTCGCGATTATCCGCGTCTTCGATAAATTCAGTGCGCAGGCGCAGGGCTGTCAGGGGCGTGCGCAGATCATGGCCGACGGCGGCCAGCATGCGCCGCTGGTGACTCATCATGCGGCTCAGGCGCCGGTTCATGCGGTTAAAGGCTGCGATGGTGGCGCGCACGTCTTCCGGCCCGCGTTCGGCAATGGGAGCGTCCGGGGCATGAACGCCCAGGCGGTCGGCGGCCCAGGCAAGCTCGCGCAGCGGCTCGGAGATCCGCCGCGACGCAAGCACCAACACCACCACCAGCACCAGTGCCGTGACCACGGTCGCCAGCACCACCGGGTGATGCCAGATGCGCGGAATCTCCAGCCCCCGCACGCGGCCGTTGAGGATCAGGCCGTCTCCAATCTCGGCGGAAAACAACAAGGTATCCCCGCGCCGAAAGGGGCGGCTGGCGTCCGCGTCCGCGCTGGGGCGCCACTGTTCAGTGCGGGGTTGAATAAAGACGATCACCACCCCCGGCGTCAGTCCGCGCGCGATCAGCCGGCGGCGCAGCAGCTCTTCCAGGTGCGGCACCCGCTGGCCCGTTGCCTCCCAGGGCGGGGTGGGGCCAAGGGTTACA
Organism: uncultured Alphaproteobacteria bacterium; assembly: GCA_964625525.1. Classification (GTDB taxonomy): domain Bacteria; phylum Pseudomonadota; class Alphaproteobacteria; order JAJFIK01; family JAJFIK01; genus CAZVEE01. Next base: position 23,063 of record CAZVEE010000044.1, read on the forward strand.
CGCACCCGGCGGGTGTCGAAGGAGGCCAGCAGGTCGTCATGGACGGCCGGGTCCACATTGCGCAGCAGATGCGCCACATCCGCCATGCGATTGATGGCGAATTCATTAAACCGCATGCGGAAGCCCTGCTCGTTCGTGCGTGCGAACATGATCACCATCACCGTCTGGGTCACCACCAGCCCGGCGATGGTGAGGGCGATGAGCTGTCCGGCGAGGCTGCGGGGCAGATACTGTTTCATGGGCTGGGCCTAAAGAGGGCGCACATCGGCGGAAAAACTGTAACCGCCACCCCAGACCGTTTTGATCAGGCGCGGTTGCTTGGGGTCTTCTTCTAACTTGCGGCGCAGGCGCGAGACTTGGTTGTCAATGCTGCGGTCAAAGGCATGGGCCTCGCGCCCTTGCGTGAGGTCCAGCAGCTGGTCCCGGCTTAGGACCATGCGCGGGTGGGTCAGAAAGGCCATCAGCAGGCGGAACTCGCCGGTACTGAGCGGTATGCTGACCATTTCTGTGCCGATCAAGGTGCGCTCGGCCACGTTCAAGGTCCATTGATCGAAGCTCAATCGCTCTTGGTCTGGCGGGCGCTTGCGCGGGGGCAGGGCGTTGGCGCGGCGCAGCACTGCTTTCACGCGGGCCAGTAATTCTCTGGGGTTGAACGGTTTTGTGACGTAATCGTCCGCTCCCATCTCAAGGCCGATAATCCGGTCCGTGTCCTCCACCCGCGCGGTCAGGAGGATGATGGGGATGGCTGATGTCTCCACGATCGAGCGGCACAGGCTCAAGCCATCCTCGCCCGGCATCATGATATCAAGCAGCACCAGATCAACTGCCGCTCCGCGTAAGGTGCGCCGGGCGTTTGCGGCGCTGTCGCACACGGTCACGCGGTAGGAGGCATCACGCAGCAGCTTGGCGAGCGGCTCGCGGATCTCGCGGTGATCGTCCACGACCAGAATATGGCTGGCCTCTTGCGGGGTTTGGGTCATGGCTTTGTTTTATCACGATGCTCCGGGGCAGGTTTGTGTGCATTTGTAACAAGGCGTGTCACGGCCGCTCCCGGCAGATCTGGCGACAAAATAGCGCCTGTGTGGGATCCCTGTGCGACAGGTGCGGTGTGATGTGACCGTGCCTTAGGGGCAGTCCTTTGACCACGGAGATCACTCATGACCCATCATGCCCACACCCCATCTTCGCTTTCCCCGGCCCGTGTTCGCGGCCTGCGCTTTGGTATCTTGCTGGGTGGATTTGCCCTGCTGGGCGCCGGCCTGTTTGCGATCTCGGCGCAGGCCGACCCGCGTGGTCCGGGGCCGCGCGGCATGGCCCTGGAGCGGTTCCAGGAGCTGGACGCCGACGGCAATGGCCAGGTGACACAGGCGGAAATCCAAAGCCATCAGGCCAGGTTGTTGAACGATCATGACGCGGATCGCGATGGTGGCCTCTCTCTGGAGGAGTATGAATCCGTTTGGCTGGCCCAGAGCCGCAATCGCATGGTGCGCCGGTTTCAGCGTCTTGACGCCGATGGCAACGGCACGGTGACGACAGCGGAAATGGAGCGCATGGGCGAGCGCATGCTGACGCGGGCCGATCGCAACAGCGACGGCGCCATCAGCCAGGATGAGCTGCGCGGCCCGCGTGGCCGCGGCCCGGGGCGGGGTGGCTGCCAGGATGGCGAAGACGGCTCATCGACCCTGTAAGCGCGGCATTAGGACCACACGTCCAGGCGCGGCACGCGGATTTCCGTGTGCCGCGCCTTTTGTTTGCACGGCCGCGCCTTGGCTAGACGATGGATCATTTGGCGAGTGAAAAAGACATAGGTGCACTCCGCGAATCACTTTATTGCTAGTGGCGGGTCGTAACGGAATGGAAACAGACAACGCCGCGTATCCACCGTCTTTCGCGGGTCCTGTTATCCACATGTCAACGTGTTTTAGCATCCCTGCATGCACTTAGCCTAGGTTCGGCCTGTGGGTAAGTCGGGGGATACTCGGAGACGGAGTGTGTGGGTAAAAATAGATCCTAAAAAGCGAAAAATGGTGTTTGACAGCCCCGGCAAAGTCTCTAAAAGTTCATTCCCACACGGCGCACGCAACTGCGGTCAGGCCTTCTCGGCGATGAATTCGCCTCAGGCCGTGACGGCTGAGTGCTCCTGGCAAATCATTCAGACATGAATGACTTGCCCTCTTGTTCCAATCGGGCGGCGTAAGGTCTTTCGCGCGGATGGAAGGGGAGTTCGGGAGAGCGCCTTAGCGGGTGCTAGTAACGCGTAGAAGTAGGCGGTTTATTTTCAGACTGCGATTGTTTGGCTTCGCCTGAAAAGAGATCGTCAGATGAAGAATATCGACTGAGGAGAGACTGACTTAGGTCTTACGAAAACCTCTTGTCGACACGTTATGTGCGACAGGTCTCGGATCGGCCACCCCACGCCAAATCCCCCCAACCGGCCTGTTTTGTCGTTCTCAACCCGGCGGCAAAACGAGAGACCACCCCAATGTCGCACATACTGCCCGGGGCAGGTAACCAACCCCTGATTACCTCCCCGGGCCCCCTCTCGCCCGGGCGCTGCCTCCGCCAAGACGCGCCCGGGCATTTCCTTACCCAGTGTGTCCCAGCCTTCCGGCGTACCGTTCCGGCGGGCAAACAAGCGTTTGCCGCAACCCCTTGCTCTTCGCGGTGCGCTGGTCAGGCCCCTGCTCCTGACGCGGCGCCGCGCTTTTGGCGTGTGGGACCATAGCGGGCGGTATCCGCCATGGAAATGGTTTTGTGCCATTTTCGCTCGCTCAGTCGCAGGATCCGGTAGGGTCGCGGTCATCCGCTACAAAATATGGATTTTTCCGACAGGCGCGTGCCTGTATGCGCGCGCCGCGTGTGAGTGCGAAGGGGGTTGGTTGTTTCCCCTGAGGCGCCTTCCGCGTCTGTGCCGCAGAAGGCTGGTGTGCCGCCGAATGCTGGCGCCTCTCATCCCGATTTCCCTGTTGCCCTCTAGTGACAAGCTCCCCGCTCTGCGCCACCCTGCCTGTGATCATCAGGGCAAGATAAAAGCGGGAGGGCGGCTATGGGTCGTGTGCAGGGAAAGAAGGCGCTCATCACGGGCGCCGCGTCCGGTCTGGGGGCGGCAACGGCCGCCATGTTGGCGCGCGAAGGCGCCACGGTGGCGCTCACCGATATCAATGGCGACAAAGTCGCGGCGGTCGCTGCCGAGATCGATCGCACCTATCCCGGTCGGGCCTTCGCTTTTGAGCATGACGTCACCAGCGAAGCGCAGTGGATCGCGGTGCTTGATAAGGCCGTCGAGGTGATGGGCGGGCTCAATGTCCTGGTCAATAATGCAGGCATTGGCGGCAACGGCTCGGTGGAGGATCAGAGTTTTGATGGTTGGAAGCGCGTACACGCGGTGGACACGGACAGTGTCTTTCTGGGGTGCAAATACGCCATTCCGCATATGCGGGCTCACGCACCTGGGTCGATCGTCAATATCTCATCCATCGCCGGCTTGATCGCCGGGCACAATATGGCCGCTTACAACTCCGCCAAGGCGGGAGTGTGGTTGCTGAGCAAGTCGGTGGCGCTGCACTGCGCCAAGCGCGGCTACAATATTCGCTCCAACTCCATCCATCCCACATTCATCAAAACGCCGATCCTGGACCCGCTGGTTGAGGCCATGGGGGCGGATGTGGCCTATGAGAAGCTCTCGCGTCAGGTGCCGCTTGGCCATTTGGGAGAGCCGGATGACGTGGCCTACGCCATTTTGTATCTGGCCTCGGATGAGTCCAAATTCATGACCGGTGCGGAGCTCAAGCTCGACGGTGGTATCAGCGCCATGTGATCTGAGGGGAGTGCCGCATTAAGCGTTGCAAATTGCGACGCTGAATGCGGCAAATCCCTTTGATCGGCCTGCCGTGCTAGCGCGGCGTCTTCTAAAATACCCTGGAAAGACAAGGGGTTACCCCTTTCGGGTCGCATTCTCCTCCCTTTGGCACGTGCGTTGCGAAGGATAGCGCGTGGACGTCGTGGCATGCGTATCTTGCCACGTCACGGGCGGGAGCGGTGGTTACCGTTGCGACCCCCTTCACCTCACTGCCGCTCCCGATCCCGTCCGTCCACACATTATTTCGGTTACCGACCGGACCCAAGGCCTGGGGGAGCCGGAAAGCGTTCATCAGGGGGACGCTTTCATCACGGCTTAGGGCAGGGGTGGTCCGCCGGGGGACCTGGCCGCGCCGCGCGCGACAGGCTAAACGGGTTCGCTGAGGATGCTCAGCGAACCCGTTTTTTTTAAAGCCGTTTCAATCAAGACCAGATCATGGAACCGGCGCTCAGTCGTTGGGTTCGCCCGCTTTCCGGGCGGAAAACCGCACACACTTGTCCTGAAAGCGC
>CAZVEE010000045.1:0-27354 GCA_964625525.1 uncultured Alphaproteobacteria bacterium
AGCGGATCAGCACTTCCATGTTGCCCGTATCCGGCGCCGAGCAGTTGAAGACCTCGGAGGCAAACCCGATCCGGCCCATGATTTCCGCGAGCGGTGCATATTCCAGATTGGTGAGACCAGCGCCCTTCTCGCTTTCCGGCAGGAACATGTTCCACAAGCCCTGGGCCTTGGCTTTCGCTTTCAGCTCGTCAAGAACCGCCGGAACCTGCCAGCGATTGGTGCCGAAGGCTTCCATCTGGCGCTCATAGGTGTCGATGGCAGGCTCGATATGCGCAGCCATGAACTGCTGCACCCGCTCCATCCACATCCTGGCTTTGTCACTGTGGTCGAAATGCATGGGGGTCTCCTCTCTCCCGGTCGTTCGTTTATGCGGTCGGGTGAAGTCTAGCCTGTCGCTGATAAAGCGTCACGCCTTTGCGCTGTGTCAGATCTTGCCCCGCCGGGCCCGGAAAAAGCCTTTCAGCGCCTGGGCAGAGCGGCTTGCGAACGGTCCATCCGGGACATCGTGGCGCACGAGCGGGCGGTGATGACACGTGGCTTGGGCAAAAAACCGTGGCCCATGCACCACCGCGCCGCCCTTAGCATCTTGCGCCGCGAAGACCACATGCCCCACCCGCGCCATGGCCACCGCGCCAGCGCACATGGCACAGGGCTCCAGGCTCACATAAAGGCGGGTGCCTACAAGCCGCTCATTGCCCAGCACCTGGGCGGCGGCGCGAATCACCTGGATCTCCGCATGCGCCGTGGGGTCTTTGAGTTCCAAAATGCGGTTGCCGTCCCGCGCCAGCACCCCGCCATCCGGGCCGCACAGCACAGCGCCCACCGGCACTTCCCCGCGCCCGCCAGCCGCGTCCGCCTCGGCCAGGGCCAGTGTTAGCGGCTCATGATCTTCTGGGATCAACCTTGTGTCGTCCATCATGGCGCCACCTTTGCGCAACCGTTCACCGGCCCGCAAGCCTCTGGACTTCGCGCGCCTCGGGCGGCACACAGGGGCATGACCGATCTTCCCTCATCTTCCGCCGATGACGGCGAACGCATCGCCAAAGTCCTGGCCCGCGCGGGCGTGTGCTCGCGCCGGGACGCGGAGAAACTCATCGCCGAAGGCCGGGTCATGGTGGCGGGCCGGGTTCTTGATACGCCCGCGGTGAAAGTGACCCCAGGTCAGGACATTCTGGTGGACGGTCAACCGATCCCGGAAATCGCGCCGGCGCGCCTGTGGCGCTTTCACAAGCCGCCGGGCCTTGTGACCAGCCATCGCGATCCGCAAGGCCGGCCGACCGTCTTCACCGCCCTGCCCGCGACCCTGCCCCGGGTGATTTCCGTGGGCCGGCTCGATGTCACGTCGGAAGGATTATTGCTGTTGACCAATGACGGGGCGCTGGCCCGGCGCCTGGAACTGCCTTCGACGGGCTGGCTGCGCCGCTACCGGGTGCGCGTGTTCGGGCGTGTGGAGGATAAAGATCTGGAACGCCTCCAAGACGGCGTCGAGATCGAGGGCGTGCGCTATCGCGCCGCCAGTGCGCGCCTTGACCGGGTGCAGGGCGGCAATGCCTGGCTCACGGTTGGCATTCGCGAAGGCAAGAACCGGGAAGTCCGCAAGCTGATGGACTATCTGGGGCTGACGGTGAACCGGCTGATCCGCATTTCCTACGGCCCCTTCCAACTCGGTGATCTTGCCGCCCGCGGGGTTGAGGAAGTCCCCGCCAAGGTCCTGCGCGAACAACTGGGCACCAGCAAAGACAGCACGGCCCGCACCCGGCGCGCCAGCAGTACCGTTTCAAAAGCCCAGCGCACGACGAAGGCCGCGCCGGGCCAAACCCGCTCCGTGTCCTCCCCTCGCAAAGGGAATCCGAAGGGACGTTAAGGCCCACCGCCCCCGTAGAAGCGAATAGCCAGCCTCAGCGGTTTACTCCGTTAGCTCAATCAGCCGCACCTGGGTGATCTTTGCATCCTCCACAGTGTAAATCGAAATCAGATCTTCGGCGATACCGTTCAGAGAGAGAGTCTCTTCACTGACAACCGTGTTTTGCAGCACCATTTGTCTGTGCACGGTCACCGTAGCGTTACCACCCGCGAAAATCGGACCGAAGATGTCGCGCATGCGATCTGTACCGCGACCTAGAAGATGGTCCGGATACTCATATATCGCGAAATCAACATGATAGGCTGCCAGGAAGCCATCAATATCATTGGCGTTCACAGCCTCATTGCGCCGGGCCACGACGGCAAGGGCCGCCTCTTCCTGTGCCGCGCGGGTTTGTGCAGATTTGGATGCACTGAACGCCGAGACCGGCAAGCCAGGCAAAAGGGCCAGCGTGACCGCTAAGAGAAGAGTGAGGCATTTGTGTTTCATGGGTTGTCATCCATCCGTCATGAGATTTTACCACTAAGAAGGTAACACAGAGCACATCAGCGAGACATGCTCCTTGTACGGTGTGGCATAGGCTGACCAGGCGGGCATATCCCGGCGCCCCCCTGCCCGAAACGGCTCTTACCCCAGCCGCAAATCCTGCTCGACGAACGCGGTGAGTTCTGCGAGCGCCTGATCGTCATGGGCAAGAATATCCCCGAACGCGGCCCATTCGGCTTCGAGCGCTTGAGGCAGCGGCATATCGGCCGCCCCGCGCACGAGCCGCTTAATGGCCTGCACCGCCCGCACTGGACGCTCGGCGATCTCCTGCGCCTGACGCAGCGCTTCCGCCGCCACATCGCCCGGTGCCAGCTCATGGATCAAGCCCCGGTCGAGCGCCTCACGCGGGCTGAACACCCGCCCGCGCAGGATCGCCCCCAGCGCCGCGCCCGGACCGATAAGCCGCGCCAGCCGCTGTGTGCCACCAGCGCCAGGAAAAATCCCCACACGGATTTCCGGCAATCCAATCAGATAAGGCCCCTCCGCCATCAGCCGGATGTCACAGCAGAGTGCGAACTCAAAACCACCACCCATACACAAGCCATTGATGGCCGCAATGGTGGGCTTGGGGAAGGCTTCGACCCGATTGAACAGCGCATGGGTCGGCACCTCATGCGCCGCCGGCGCCGGACGCCCATCGCGCATGACCCGGGCCACCGCCGCGATTTCCGCCACGTCGTAATGGCGGATGAACACACCGTCGAGCCCGCCGGTGAACACCACGGCCCGCACGCCGTCATCCCCTTCCAGTGTGTCAAGCGCCTGGCTCAACTCCATCACGGTCTGACCGGTCATGTAGCCCATGGGCGGATTGCTCAACCGCACCAGCGCCACTGTCCCCTGCCGTTCAATCGCGATCTGCTCCATGGCCGTCTCCTCTTTCGATGCCTTTCCATTGGGCGCTTATGACTGCTGCGCTATGCTCCGCCGCCTTGGCTCCCAACGCAATGGCCGATCCCATGCGCATCATCGCCGGGGCGCGCAAAGGCGCCCGCATCGACGCCCCCGATGGCGCCGCGACCCGCCCCACCACGGACCGGGTGCGCGAGGCCCTGTTCAACGTGCTGGAGCATGGTGACCGCCCCAGCGAGGGCGCTTATGTGCTTGATCTGTTCGCCGGGTCCGGCGCGCTTGGCCTTGAGGCCCTGTCACGGGGGGCGGAGTTGGCGGTGTTTGTGGAAACGGGCCTGGCCGCGCGGGCCGTGATCCGGCGCAATGCCGAAAGCCTGCGCCTGCTCGGCGCCGCGCGGATCTTCAAACGCGATGCCACCCGCCTTGGCCGCCGGCCGACGGCCTTTCCGCGCCCCTTCGACCTGATCTTCTGTGATCCGCCCTATGGCCAGGATCTGGGCCCGGCTGCCCTTGAAAGCGCCCTGGCCCAGGACTGGATCGCCCCCGGCGCCGTCGCCGTTCTGGAGCAGGGCGGCAGGGAAGACGAGACCCCGCCAAAGGGCTTTGCCCTGCTCGACGCCCGGCGCTATGGGGATACAAAGCTCCTCATCCTGCGCGCGCAAACCGATGCTCACAACACGCCCTGATCGCCCTCCCCGTTGTCGCTTCCGCAAGTCCTGCTATGCTAGCCCCATGGCTATGACGTGTGACACGGATCCGCCGGCGCAGCGAGGCCTGCCATGAGCGATGCCCCATGAGCAGCGACCGGTCTCCCTTCGACGAAATGCATGGCTTCGACGGCGCTTGCCGGCCGGGCTACGAAATCGTGCGCGACCTCCTGGCCGACCACGGCCCGGACCTTTTGACCTTGAAGCGCGAAGAAGCGGAAATCCTGTTCCGCCGCCTCGGCATTACCTTCGCTGTCTATAGCGAAGGCGGCGACACCGAACGGCTGATCCCGTTTGATGTGGTGCCCCGGGTCCTTGACCATCAGGAATGGGCGCATCTGGAGACCGGTCTGCGCCAACGCGTGGCAGCCCTCAACCGCTTCATCGAGGATGTGTATAACGGCCGCGAGATCTTGCATGCGGGCGTGGTGCCAGAGCATTTGGTGCTGCACAACGAAACCTTCATCAGCGACATGAACGGCTTTCAGGTGCCCCACGGCGCCTACACCACTATTGCCGGCATTGATATCGTCCGCACAGGACCCGATGATTTCTATGTCCTGGAGGACAATTGCCGCACGCCGTCCGGTGTGTCCTATATGCTGGAAAGCCGTGAAGTGATGATGCGCCTGTTCCCGGACGCCTTCCGCGATTGCGACATCTCACCGGTATCCCAGTATGCGGATGATCTCTTCGCCACTCTAACCTCCATCGCCCCCCATCGCTGCGCAAATGATCCCACGATCGCGGTGCTGACGCCGGGCCCGTTCAACAGCGCCTATTACGAGCATTCATTCCTGGCCGATGAAATGGGCGTGGAGTTGGTGGAAGGGGCGGACCTGATCGTGGACGACGCGGTCGTCTATATGCGCACCACGGAAGGGTTGCGCCGGGTGGATGTGCTCTACCGGCGCATTGACGATGATTTCCTCGATCCCCTCGTCTTCCGCTCTGACTCCGTACTCGGCGTACCGGGACTGATGGCGGCCTATCTGTCCGGCAATGTCACCTTGGCCAATGCGGTGGGCACTGGCATCGCCGATGACAAGTCCATTTATCGCTTTGTACCCCAGATGATCCGCTTCTATCTGGGCGAAGAGCCGATCTTGAAAAATGTGCCGACCTATGACTGTGCCAAGCCCGAAGAGCTGACCTATGTCCTGGAGCACCTGCACGAGCTGGTGGTGAAGGAGGTGCACGGATCGGGTGGCTACGGCATGCTGATCGGCCCCAAGGCCACGACGGCCGAGCGCCAGGAATTCGCCGCCAAGCTGCGCGCGCACCCGGACGGCTATGTGGCACAGCCAACCCTGGCGCTCTCCACCGTCCCCACCTTTGTCGAGACTGGCGTGGCACCGCGCCATGTGGATCTACGCCCGTTCGTGCTGTGCGGCGATCAGGTGCGCGTGGTGCCGGGCGGGCTCACACGCGTGGCCCTGCGCGACGGCTCGCTCGTGGTGAATTCAAGCCAGGGCGGCGGCACAAAAGACACCTGGGTGCTTGCCCCGCCAGACAGTAACGGAGCGGTCTAACGTGCTCAGCAGAACCGCCAACAGCCTGTTCTGGCTCGCCCGCTACATGGAGCGCATGGACTATCAGGCGCGCCTGACAGAAGTCGGTCAGCATACGGCGAGTATGATGCGCACGGGTCTGGCGTCAGGCACCGAATGGCATTCCACCATCATTGCCGCCGGTGTCGAGGAACCGTTCCGCGCCAAACACGGAGAGGCGCGCGCGGACGCCGTCATCGATTATCTTGTCCGCGATCTGGACAATCCCTCCAGCATCCGTGCTTGTGTGGAACGTGCGCGCTTCAACGCCCGCTCGGTACGCGGCGCGCTGACCCGAGACACCTGGGCGGCCATCAACGGCACCTGGCTCGAATTGCAAGAGCCGTTGCAGGATTTTCCGCCCAGTGACCTTCCGCGTATGTTGGAACAGGTGCGCGAGCGCGCGACGCTGTTCTTCGGCGCCTATAACAGCACAATGCTGAAGGCGGATGCCTATCATTTCATGCGGCTTGGGACGTTCCTGGAGCGCCTCGACAATACCGCCCGCATCCTGGATGTGAAGTATCATATTCTGTTGCCGGACCATGCCGCTATCGGTGGCGCCCTCGACTATCACCAATGGAGTGCGATTTTGCGCGCGGTCTCAGCTCAGCGCATCTATCAACGCCTCTATGCCGATCAGGTGCGCCCCTGGAAAGTCGCGGAACTCTTGATCCTGCGCCCGGAAATGCCGCGCTCCCTGCGCTTTGCCATGGACGAGATCACCGCCAGCCTCGATGCGCTCGGCAGCGCCTATGGCGGACGCTACGGCGAGTGCCATCGCCTGGCGGGGGAAATGCACGCCCGTCTCAAATTCAACACGATCGACAAGATTTTCACCCAGGGCATGCATGAGTTCTTGACGGCCTATGTGGACCAGACCATAGACCTGGGTGAAGCGATCTCGGACTTTTATCTCTTCTAGGCAAGAGTGTTATGCAGATCAGCATCCGGCATCGTACAACCTATCAGTACGACACCCCGACCCTGGGCAGTGTGCAATTGTTGCATCTGGACCCTCTGCCGCGACCGCGTCACGGCGTCGTATCCTGGTCTGTCAGGACGGATGAGCGCGGCCGCGCATTGCCGACCTATCAAGACGGCCTGGGCAATATCGTCCGCCTGCATACACGCCACAACCCTCATGGCCAGATCACCATCTCGGTCAAGGGCACACTCGACGTGCATGCCGATGTGGCCCTGGGCGATACGGGCACGGCTGAGCGGATGCCGCCCGCCTATTTCCTGCGCCCCACGGCCTGCACCCGGGCCGACTGGACGCTCAAGGCCTTCGCCCATGATCATGCGCCCACGGACGCCCGACCGCTCGACCGGTTGGTCGCGCTCAAACACGCCATTGCCGAGGCCATGCCCTATACGCAGGGTCAGACCCACACTGGCACCACCGCTGAGGACGCCTTTACCCTCAAACGCGGTGTCTGCCAGGACCACACCCATGTGTTTCTGGCCTGCGCGCGCCATTTGGGCGTGCCCGCACGGTATGTGAGCGGCTATCTTCTGGATCCGGACGATGAAGGCCCGCATGGGGCAAGCCATGCCTGGGCCGAGGCTTTCGTGGCGGATATGGGTTGGGTCGGCTTTGACGTCTCCAACCGGACCTTTGCCCAAGGCGAGCATGTGGCGCTTGCCATCGGCCTTGATTATCCCGGCGCCGCGCCGATTGTCGGCCTGACCCGGGGCGGCGGCGACGAACGCCTGTCGGTGGAAGTGAGTGTGTGGGCCGCCGATCAGTAGGCGGCCCAAATCAGGGAACGGTCACCATGACCTATTGCGTTGGCCTGGCACTGGACCAGGGCCTCGTCTTTCTCTCCGACACCCGCACCAATGCAGGCGTTGATAACATCTCCACATTCGGCAAGATGCATGTGGTGGAGGTGCCTGGCGAGCGGGTGATCGTGGCCCTGACGGCTGGCAATCTGGCCATCACCCAAGCGGTCATGACCTATGCCATGGAGGGGCGCGAGCGCGACGGCGAGGAAACGCTGTACACAGTGCGTTCGCTCTATGGGGCGGCTGAACTGGTGGGCCGGTGCATGCGCGAGGTCTATGAGCGCGACGGCGCGGGACTAAAGGACCAGAACATTCCCTTCGACGGCTCGATTCTGCTGGGCGGACAGATCGCCGGGCGTACCATGCGCCTGTTCAATATCTACGCCGCCGGCAATTTCATCGAAGCAACCCGCGACACCCCGTTCCTGCAAATGGGCGAGCACAAATATGGCAAACCCATTCTGGACCGGGTGGTGACCTATGACACGGGCTTGCGGGACGGGGTCATGCTGGCGCTGTTGTCCATGGACTCCACCTTGCGCAGTAATCTGACAGTGGGCCTGCCCGTTGACTTGGCGGTCTATCCCCGCGATGGCCTGCGCCTCAGCGTGCATCATCGCATCACGGGGGAGGATACGGGCTTTCGCCAGCTCAGCGATCAGTGGTCAGAGGAATTACGTGACGCCTATGGACGCCTCACCCCACTCAGCCTGCCGGGCATGGACCGGATCACCGGCCGCTAGAGCGCTTGCAGGAAAAGTGTGCGCGGTTTTCCGCCCGGAAAGCGCGCCAAACCAAAGACCGAGAGCCGTTTCAATGATCTGGTTTTCATTGAAACGGCTCTAGCGCCGGGCAAACAGCCGTTCGATATCGCCGAGCTTCAGCTCCACATAAGTGGGCCGGCCGTGATTGCACTGGCCGGAATGGGGCGTGGCCTCCATCTCGCGCAACAACGCATTCATCTCCGCCACGCCGAGGCGTCGGCCCGAGCGCACCGACCCGTGGCAAGCCATGGTGGAACACACCGCCTCCAACCGCGTTTCCAATGCCGAACCCTTGGCCTGATCATCAGCAACGAGATCATCGAGCGTATCCGCCAGATCCTTCAAAAGTGCTTGGGCGTCCACTTCACCAAGCAAGGCCGGGGTTTCGCGCACCAGTACCGCGCCCGCGCCGAACGCCTCGACGGCAAGGCCCAACTGTGCCAGATCGTCCGCCGCTGCAAGCACCCGCTCCGCCGCCGCCTCGCCCAACTCCACCACATCGGGGATCAGGAGCACTTGCCGGCGCACCCCATCCCGGATCAACGCCTGTTTCAGCCGCTCATAGACCAGCCGCTCATGAGCCGCATGCTGATCGACGATGACGAGCCCGTCGCGGGTCTGCGCCAGAATATAGTTCTCATGCAATTGGGCGCGCGCCGCACCGAGCGGATAATCAGCCTCATCCTCCGGGACGCCAGCGCCTGATACGGGCTCATAAGGCGTGGGCTCGGGCTCGGCGGCACCCAAAGGCCCGGCGGTGCTCAAAGACCCGGCGGTGCCCAAAGGCTCGCCAGCACGCCAAGGCTCCTCCGCCCGGGCCGCCGGTTCAGCCCCCAGTGGCGCATAAAAACTCTGCACCGCTTCGGTAAACCCACGCGGCGCCTGCGGCCGCTCACCCCGCCAATTCCGTGCAGGACCAGCCGATGCGGGCGCCATCGGTGTGCGGAACGCCTCCAGGGTCTGGGCACCAACCGTGTTGGAGGCCCGGTGACCGGCTTTGGCCAGCGCCTCCCCCAATGCCCCAATCAGCAGCGAGCGCACCAGTGTCGGTTGGCGGAAACGCACATCGAGCTTTGCCGGATGCACATTCACATCCACAAAGGCCGGCGGACACGTCAGGAACAAGGCCACCGCTGCATGCCGGTCCCGCGGCATGAAATCCATATAGGCCGCGCGCAACGCTCCCATCAGCATGCGGTCCTTCACGGGCCGTCCGTTGACGAACAGATATTGCATCTGCGCGCTTGCTCGATGGAATGTGGGCAGGCCCGCAAAGCCCCGCACCGTCAACTCTTCTTTGCCGGCTGCAACTGGCACCGCATTGTCGGCAAACTCCGCCCCCAGAATGGCGCCGAGCCGGGCTTTTAACGCCTCCTCAGCGGCCGCTCGTTCAGGGCGCAGATCAAGCACCACACGCCCGCCACTGCGCAAAGAGACCCCCACAGCCGGATGCGCCATGGCAAGCCGGCGCACCACCTCGCCAAGAGCCGCCGCCTCGGCGCGTTCAGATTTAAGGAATTTGAGCCGGGCCGGTGTGGCATAGAACAGATCCCGCACCTCAATACGCGTGCCGTGCCCGGTCCCGTGCGCCAGACGCAGCGCCGCCGGTTCCGGGCCCGATACCACGCCGCCATCCACGCGAAGGCGCCAAGCCCCATCCGCCCCGTCCGTGCGGCTGGCAATCTCCAGGCGCGCCACGGCGCCGATGGATGGCAGCGCCTCGCCGCGAAAGCCAAGAGAGTGAATATCGAACAGGTCCACATCACCCGCGTCATCGGGCACCAGCTTGGAGGTGGCATGCCGCTCCACCGCCAATGCCAGCGTGTCCGCGTCCATGCCGCAGCCATTGTCGGTAATGGCGATGAGGCGGCGCCCGCCATCCTCCACCTGAATATCGACTTGGCTTGCCCCCGCATCGAGGGCGTTTTCGAGCAGCTCTTTCAGGGCGCTCGCCGGGCGTTCAATCACCTCGCCCGCCGCAATCTGATTGATGGCGCTGTCTGGTAGGCGCCGCACAATGGGGGGCGCTGCAGATAAACGGGACTGGAGAAGAGAGTGTGCCATAGGGATCACCGCGGCTGGACCATCAGCGCCACCCGCCCTGAGTGTATTTCAGGCCGGGATCACGCAAACAGCATAGCGGATCTCAATATGATTCGCCCAGCAACGCCGCCCGGGTCGCCGAAGGTTGGCTCGCCTGAATGCGCAGGCGCGGCAGGGTTTCCACCGGTAAGGTCGAATCCACCGCCTCATGGGAGATGACCCGGGGCGTGCCCGTTTCCGTCGGCGCCAGCACCAAAGGCGGTTCGGGCGCGGGCGCGGGTGCCGTGCGCAAGCTGGGACCGGCCGAGCGCGGCGCGGTCTCATCGGCGCTGGCCCCGGCGTTAAGGTTACCGCCAGAGCCGGCGGCAGCCACTTGGCTGTAAGCCGTGATCCAGCCCTGGCGATCGCGGGGATCGGTGTGCACCACCCCCGGGGCCGGCCCAGGGAGCGGTGCCATCAGAGCGGTGCGGACCGGGGGAATGGGTGCCGGAGCCTGATAGCCCGGCGGCAGTGGCGGACCGATGGGCTCGGAACTTGTCATCCAGGACGGGACGGCGGAGGCCTCTTGCACCGGCGGTAACGCCGAGCGCAGGGGCGGTTCAGACACCGCGGCAGCCGTCACCACGGGAGCCGTTGGCGCCTGAATCGTGGGCGCGGATGTGGGTGCGGGCCGCCGGGGCGGCGGCGCGGCGCGTTGCGGTGCGGCGCGCTGGGCCATGCGCTGGCCAGCATCCATGCGGTCGAAATAATAGGGATCACGCAAATGCGCCAAAGGATCGGCACCGGCGACCGGCCCTTGTGCCATGGTTCCCGCCGGCACCGGCCCCGTGGGAGGCATGGCAGCCGGGATCTGGCGGGGGCCGGGCGCGCCGGCGGCCAAGGCGTAATCGAGATCCGGTCGGCTGCCCGGCGCAGTCCGGGGTCCCGTCGCCACGCGCCCAGCCTCCGCAAAACGCTCGGCCTCGGCCAAACGACCAGACTCAGCCGCACCGCCCGAGGGCGGTGCGCTAGCGGCCCGATGGGCCTGATAAGGATCTGAGAGGCTGCCGGCGATATCCTCACTCAAACCGGCGGCGGAGGGGGACTGACGGGTTGGGCTAGAACCAGCCCTTTCGCTCGCCCTCTTGAAACCCGGCGCCTCCATCGGCCGTGCCCTGGGTCACCGACTCTTGCAGCGCGGCTTCCTGGCTTGGCGCGGGCTCGGCCGCGTCACCCGGGATGGCTTCCGGCTCATCATCACGCCAGAAAAGCAGTGTGTCGAAGAAGGAGCGATCCCGACGCTCGACCTGCTTTTCCGCTTCCTGGTTCAGCACCAGGCGGATCGAGCTGCTGCTTTCCAAAGCGCCCGCTTTGCGCAGCAGGGCCATTTCCCCGGTGGACGCGGTGGTCACCGTGGTGGACTGGTATTCAGAGAACAGCGCCTGGGCCGCCGCTTCGGACGGCTGCAACTCTTGTGGGCGCGGGGCGCCTGGGCGCGGGGGGCGCAGCGCAAAATCCGGAGGGATCACGAGGGGCGCCTTGGTCACGACCGCGAATTCATCGGGAGAGGATTTCTCCAAACCCAACGCTTTCCCGAAGCCGCCACAGGCCGGCAAGCTCGCGCAGACCACCGCCACGGCAGCGAACCGGGCGCTCCAGCCCCAGACGGTTTCCGCTACGGTTTTCGTCGCTTCGCGCATCACTACCTCGTTCCTTCCGGGTTTTCCGGCGCCGGGCTTGGCCCGGTGTCCGGTTGGGTCGGCGAAACGGCCGCCGCCACCCTCTGGGATACTACACTATTTTTCGCGAGTGGATCACGCTGTGTTCTCACATCGTCATCTAACTCGATCGTCTCCGTGTCCGACCGCGCTCCTGGTTCGAAAATCGAGTCCCAGAGCAGCAGCCCCACGCCCACACAGATTCCTACGTCGGCGATATTAAAAATATACCAGCCTCGACCGAAGGCATGGAAGTAAAAAAAGTCGGCCACCGCGCCATAAATGCCACGGTCGATGACATTGCCAATGGCCCCGCCGATCACTAAACCCAGGCCCAGCGCCAAAATCCAGTGCCGCACCCGCAAAAGCCATAGGCTGAGCGCGGTCACCACAATGAGCGCGAACCCGATGAGCATCAGGAGCCCGGCGAGGCTATCGGCTTCAAACATGGAGAAACTCACGCCGCGATTCCACGCCATGGCGAGGTCGAACCCCACCCAGGGCGGGCTGCCCGCGTCGCCCCCAAGCGCGAACACCTCGCGCACGATGACACCGCCCCGGTCCAGATAGACCGGATTTTGCGCGAAATAATCGTATCCGTAGAGCAGGAGGTTTTTGCTCGCCTGATCAGCGACAAGCGTGAGGATCGCCGCGAGCAAACCCAGACGCACCAGCGCCGGCTGCTCCGGTGGGGCCGTTAGCGTGCGTAGCCAATCACCCATAAGTGTGTCCTCTCCCCCTGCCCTATCAGGCTCTTACGCCGTCGGCGCGGCAGGTGCCTGTGCCTTATCGCGCGACCAGAGCCCTTTCTCAATGAGATATGTCACGGCATCGGCATCGCGCAACGACAGATCCGGGAACTCCGGGTGCGAGCCCACTTCCGGCAGGATGCGCCAGGAGCGCTGACATTTAGCCCCTTGGGCCCGTTTCGGCTCCACGCCCACGCCCGGCACGTCGGCAAGCGTGAAGGCGTCATCCGGCGCGCCGCCGCGCACCAGCCGCGCGTCCGAGGTGATGCACAGCTCCGCCAGGTCCAGGCCCACCAGGCTCGCGGCCAGATCCTCATCTGCCACGTAAAGAGCCGGCGCCGCCTCCAGGCTGGAGCCGATGCGCCCGTCGCGACGCTCGATCTCCAATGCGCCGGTGACCACCCGGCGCACCATGCGCACTTTGCGCCAGCGCTCGGCCAACGCCTCATCGCGCCAGTCGGCAGGCACGTCGGGGAAAAGCCGCAGATGCACCGAGTCCGTTTCACTGGGGAACCGGGCGAGCCAGACTTCCTCCATGGTGAAGCACAGCATGGGCGCGAACCAGGCGGTCAGGTACGAGAACAGAGTATCAAGCACCGTGCGGCAGGCGCGCCGGCGCTCGGCATCTGGACGGTCGCAGTAGAGCGCATCTTTGCGAATGTCGAAGTAGAAGGCCGACAGATCCACCGTGCAGAACGTAAACAGGGCGTGGAAGACCTTGTTGAAATCATAAGCCGCGTAATGGCCGCGCACCTGTTCATCCAACTCTGCAAGCCGATGCAGCACCCAACGCTCCAGCGCCGGCATACGCGCCTTATCAAGCCGCTCGCTCTCCTCCCAGCCCGCCAAATTGGCCAGCAGATAGCGCAGCGTGTTGCGCAGTTTGCGATAGGCATCCACCGTGCCCTTCATGGCTTCCTTGCCAAAGCGCATATCTTCGGTGAAGTCCACACTCGCCACCCACATGCGCAGGATATCCGCCCCATACTGAGGGATCACATCGCTGGGCAGGATCGTGTTGCCGAGGGATTTGGACATTTTCCGACCATCCTCGGCATTGACAAAGCCGTGGGTCAGCACCGCTTCGTAAGGCGCCCGCCCCCGTGTGGCACAGGACTGCAGCAGCGACGACTGGAACCAGCCGCGATGCTGGTCGGACCCTTCGAGATAGAGATCGGCCGGCCAGCTCAGATCCTCCCGCGCCTCGAGCACAAAAGCGTGGGTGGAACCGGAATCGAACCACACATCCAGAATATCGCGGACCATGGTCCACTCATCGCCATTATAGTCATCACCCAGGAACCGAGATGGCTCAGAGGCGAACCATGCATCCGCGCCTTCTTCTCGGAACGCCTGAACGACCCGTTCGTTCACGGCCTTGTCGCGCAGGATCTCGCCGGTGTCCTTGTGCTGAAACACCGTGAGCGGAACGCCCCACGCCCGTTGACGCGAGAGCACCCAGTCGGGCCGCCCCTCCACCATGGAGCGGATACGGTTATAGCCTTGCGCCGGCAACCAGGTGGCGGTGTCAATGGCTTTGAGCGCTTTGTCCCGCAGGCCATTCTTCTCTAGGCTGACGAACCATTGCGGCGTATTGCGGAAGATGATCGGTGCTTTGGAACGCCAGGAATGGGCATAGGAGTGACGCACGGAGCCTTTGGTCAACAGCGCGCCATTGCCGATCAGGGCTTTGATCACTGCGCCGTTGGCGTCACCGTCCTTACCCTCATCCGTCAACACGCGCTTGCCGGCGAACAGGGGCACGCCGGGCAGATACGCGCCATCCTCGCCCACCGTATGGGGCACGTCGATGCCGTGCTGAAGGGTGGCGAGTTCATAGTCTTCCTGGCCGTGACCAGGCGCGGTATGCACAAAGCCGGTGCCTGCTTCGTCGGTGACGTGATCACCCGCCAGCATGGGCACCTCAAAATCGAACCCGCCCTCGGCCTCGGCGAACCCGTGCAGCGGGTGACGCATGGCAGCACCCTCCAGCACCGCGTCATGCAGCCGCGTCCAAGCAGTGATCTTGGCCGCAGCCTGAACATCTGCCGCCAGATTATCCGCTATCACCAGGGTCTCACCAGTTTTGGCGAGCGCCTCTTCCGGCGCTTCGTCCACGCGATAGACACCGTAGTGGATCGTCTTGGAATAGGCGACCGCCCGGTTACCGGGGATGGTCCAGGGCGTGGTGGTCCAGATCACCACGCTCGCCCCCTCAATGCTCGCGTCCCCTTGGGCAACGGCAAAGCGAACCCAGATCGTGGGCGATTTCTTCTCGTGGTATTCGATTTCTGCTTCGGCCAGTGCCGTGCGTTCGACCACGGACCACATGACGGGCTTGGAGCCGCAATAAAGCGAGCCGTCCATGACGAATTTCATGAACTCTTCGGCGATGCGTGCTTCGGCCTCGAAAGCCATAGTGGTATACGGATTGTCCCAATCCCCCATAACACCCAGGCGCTTGAACTCCTCCCGCTGGATATCGATCCAGCGATTGGCATAGTCGCGGCACTCCTGGCGGAACTCCGCCACGGGCACGTCATCTTTGTTGCGCCCCGCTTCGCGATACTGCTCCTCGACTTTCCATTCAATGGGCAGGCCGTGGCAGTCCCAACCAGGCACGTAAGGCGCATCATGACCCATCATGGATTGGGAGCGCACGACCATATCCTTGAGCGTCTTGTTGAGGGCGGTTCCCAGATGCAGATGCCCGTTCGCGTAAGGCGGGCCGTCATGCAGGATGAAGGTCGGACGCCCTTTGGCTTCTTTGCGCAGGCGGCCATAAAGATCGGTCTTGGCCCAGCGCTCCAGCCATTCGGGCTCTTTCTTGGGCAGTCCCGCCCGCATGGGAAACTCCGTATGCGGGAGAAACAGCGTATCGCGATACGCGTTGGCGGCGTCCTGGTCGGTGTCGGTCTCGGGCTTCTTGGCCATGGGTCTTTCGTCCGTTCCTGGCGAGGCGGTCCGGGCGGCGCGGGTCTCGCGCGCGGGGACGAGCCTTTGAGGTCATGTCATAACAGGCCGTGGGCTTGGTCTGCGAATGTGCTGGGTCTGCACCGCCGCGGCCGCTGGAGCCGGACTGTGGCGGGTGCGCAGGCGATCCCCGGCCTCACCGCACAGGGCGGGAGACCGGGCCGCTAATTCGCATGGGTGCGAGAGCGGCACAAAGACCGCTATGGCAGGATTCTGAAACCATGCCCCGAGTTCTATCAATGCGCCTGCGCGGCCTCAAGCATGCTGGCGGTCACGCCTCGCGCAAAGCCCGCTGAAGCGCGGGCCGGTTGGCACAATGATCGAACCAGCGGGCGACATAGGGCGCCTCCCGCACGCGGGACAGATAGCGCGGGCGCATGAGGATGGAGGCAACATTCAAATCAGCCACGCTCAAGGACGCCCCCAACAGAAAGGCCTGCGTTTTGAGCGGTATCGCCAGCGCCGTCATGGCGCGCGAGGCCCTGGTTCCGTAAAGCGTCAGCATGCGTGGCCCGACCGGGCTGCCAGCAATGCCCGCGCCGTCTGCGCGTCACGCTGGATCTGGGCGAGCAGTGCCTCGATGCCCTCGAATTTCTGTTCCGGTCGGATGAAGTCGAGCAATGCCACGCTCACCGGGGCACCGTACAGATCAGCCTCGAAATCGAACAAATGGGCTTCAAGCCGCACATCGGTTTTGTCGAAGGTGGGCCGCCGGCCCAGATTCGCCACCCCGCCATAGGTGCCCGTTTGGGGCCCGGCCAGCACCGTGACCTGCACCGCATAAACGCCAAAACGCGGCTCCAGGAGATCGCCAAGCGGCACATTGGCCGTGGGAAAGCCGATCGTCCGGCCACGCTGGTCGCCCTGGATCACTGGCCCGTCGACACACCACGGCCGGCCCAGCAGATGCGCGGCATCCTTGGGGCGGCCTTCGGTCAACGCGGTGCGAATGGCCGTGGAAGAGATCTGGTCCAGTCCACCGGCAATCCCATCCCCCACGGCGGCCACCGGCGTCACGCCAAAGCCTTCCGCGTCGCCCATATAGCCAAGCAGGCTCATATCCCCTGCTCGCCCTTTACCGAACCGAAAATCCGGCCCCGCCACCACATGCACGGCCCCCAAGCCGCCCACGAGCACATCGAGCACGAAATCCTGCGCACTCATGGCCGCTAGCTCCCGGTTGAACGGCAGGGCAAAGAGCAGATCAACACCAAGCCCCGCCAGAGTGCGCGCCTTGGTCTCGAGGGTCATCAGGCGAAAGGCCGGGGCGTCGGGAGCGAAAAAGGCCCGCGGATGGGGCTCAAACACCATGACGCCAAGGCTTGCCCCCATGGCATGCGCCAGCGCCCGGGCCTCACCGATCACGGCCTGATGGCCCCGGTGCACACCGTCGAAATTGCCCAATGCGACCACGGCGCCCCGCGCGCTCGCAGGCAGGTCAGCATATGTGCGCAGAATCTCCATGGGCGGCGTCACCATCCTCGTGCTCGTGCCTCTTGCTCCTGAAAGACCGAAGAGAATCACCAGGAAGGATACAGGAGCCGGTGCGGGGATTTCATGGCGATACGCTCAAACCGTCGCCGTTAGCCCGCATCGCGGGCGGGCACCATCACCACGGCCTCGCCCTGGGCCACCACGGTCTCGTCCACGGTGCAGGCACAGGCGAGGGTGACGCGTTTGCGCGCGGTGTTGATGTCGCTGACAGTAACCGTGGCCACGACGGTATCACCGATCCGCACCGGCGCCCGGAAACTCAGGCTTTGGCTGAGATAGATGGTTCCCGTCCCCGGCAGCCGCGTTCCGATCACCGCGGAAATATAGGCGCCCGTCAACATGCCATGGGCGATGCGCCCGCCGAAGCGGGTGGAGCGGGCGAACGCTTCATCCAAATGCACTGGATTGATATCACCGGAGATCTGGGCGAAAGCCTCCACATCCTCTTCCAGCACGGTGCGGGTCAGCGATGCCGCCATGCCGACGCTCAACTCTTCGATGGTCAGACCCTGGATCATGGCGCGCCTCTCCTCGTCGTCAAAAAAAGGTCCGGCCCCGCAGGGGACCGGACCTCATCAGAACGTAGCCCCGAACGCTTAGCGCGTCAGCGGCTCGATGCGGATTTCCACCCGGCGGTTCTGCTCGCGGCCCTGCGGGGTCGCGTTGGAGGCGATCGGCTGGCTTTCGCCGAAGCCGCGCACGATCAGGCGCTGCGGCATGATTTGCCGGCTGATCATGTAGGAGGCCACCGAGTTAGCGCGCTCTTGGCTCAGGGTCTGGTTGTACTGGTCGGAACCCGTGCTGTCGGTGTGACCTTCGACAATCACATAGGTGGAGTCGAATTCGTCGAGCACCAGCGCCACGTCATCCAGCACCGGATAGAAGTTGGAGCGGATCGCCGACTGGTCGGTGTTGAACGTGATGTTGCCCGGCATCACCAGCTCAATGGTGTTGCCAACGCGGCGGATGCCCACGCCCGTGCGTGCCAGACGCTCGCGCAGCCGCGCTTCCTGGCGGTCCATATAGGCACCAACACCACCGCCCGCGAGAGCGCCCACGCCCGCGCCGATCAGCGCGTTCCGGGCGGCCTGCTCGCCGCTGGAGGTATTGGTCAACGCGCCCACGGCCGCGCCCAGAAGGCCGCCGATCACCGCGCCGCGGGTGGTGTTGCTGGTTTGACGTTCCCCGGTGTAGGGATCGGTGGTGCTGCAGCCCGCGAGCATCATGCCCGCCGCGACCACGAGGATCATGGCCTTTTTCGCCGTCGAAAAGATCATCCTGCGCTCCAGTGTTTCTCAGTCTTTGACAGTCTCACGGCTCTCGCGAACCGGATCTCACAGTCCCCCCGCAACCAGGACACGCCCCTAGGACACAAACAAGGCCGTTTGCCCTAGACCGCATCGCGCGGCAGGTCGATGGAACACGGGTCTTACATGGGAAACAGACGCCCCGCGCTCACCCTCATGCCGGCTGCCGGCGCCGCTTCTTTGGCCTGTTTGTGGCGCCGCTCACCAGTGCGCCCTCCCCGAAAAGAAGATCGCAGTCCGTGTGTTTACGCCAAATCGCGGCGCTGTGCCAGTCCCGCACACCTCCACGGCCCCCTCCGAAGATCTGTGTCAGGCAGGGTACCGCAAGGGAGGCACTATCATTTGACAGACGGAACATGGCATTTTGAGCGTAAGGCGTTAGAGTGACAGTAATCGCCGGCACCGAGACCAGTCTCACGGGGTCGGAACTGTGTTGTGTATGCGCGGTGGCGGGTGCGCGCGTCAGACGAAGAGGCGGGAGATCTTGGGATATGTCTCAAGCACTGCCGAAACATCAGAGCGCTATCCCTCCGGAGTCGATGGTCGACAGACGCTCGATCCCCGATTGATGGACAACCGGACGACGAACACTCTCGGTTAAACGGAATAGGTCCTGGCACCGCAACCAATGGTACCTCACACAATGGCACCGCAGACCACTACCCTTGATGAGTCCGACGCTGGCGGCGCGCCCCGCGCCCAAACCGGCGATTTTGATTTTCCCAATCTGCAGCGCGCGGCCGAGCCTGGGCGGCTTGATCATATTGCGCTGCTGGAAGGCCTCCCGGATGAGGAACGCCGGGCGCTGGAACTCAACTGCCTCTGGCTGATTGCCAAGGTGGACGACGAAATCTTCACCCGCCAGTCGGCAAGCCGACACGTCTTCTTCATCGTGGAAGGTCGGGTGGAGATCGTGAACTACTCTCTGTCGGGCCGCGAAGTGGGCTACGCCACCAATGAGGCTGGCGGTCATTTCGGAGAAATCGGCGCCATTGACGGCGGCGAACGCTCCGCCAGCGTGCGCGCCTTGACCCAGTGCAAGCTAGCCGCGCTGTCGCCCGAGCCCTTCCGCGCCCTGCTCATGGCCCATCCGGCCATTGCCATGCGCGTGATGGAGCGCCTGGCAGGGATCGTGCGCAATTGCGACGAACGGATCATGGACCTGGCCACTCTGAGTGCCTATCAGCGGGTCTATTGCGAGCTGTTGAAAATGGTGCGGCCTGATCCGGTGCGCCCGGATTCCTGGCTGATCTACCCGCTCGACACGCAGGCGCAAATTGCGACCAAGGCCAGCACCACCCGCGAAACCGTGGCCCGCGTGCTGAGTCAGCTGCAACAGGCCGGCATCACCGAGCGCAAAGCCAAAACGCTCTACATTCGGGATCTGGGCCGGCTGCAAACGCTGGCGGATCGGGTGACCATGGAAACCCCCGTCAAAAAGGCGCCCGCCGAAGACGCCTGACGCCTTGTCAGCCATTTGCCACTGGGTTGTAAAGACGAGAGAGAAACGCGGGTCCCGCGAGGGGGCTGCGGGACCCGCATATCGTCGGCCAGGGGCCACTCTGAGGGGGAGATGAGACAGGCGCCCAGCGCTGAGGACTGACGATGCTATGGATTTGGGGCCAATCCTGTCCCATGGCCAGACACCCCTGGTCACACCTTAGTGACCAGCCCCTTCCAGACCGCCCCCCTTCCAGACCGCCCCCCTTCCAGACTGGCTGATTCCTGACGGGCTCATGCGTATTGGGCCCGCTGCCTCCTTAACACTTCGTCAATCTTCGTAAACGCACCCTAAGCGAGGGTCTTTGGCACCGGTGCGGCTTGTGAGAGGGCGACTCGGTTTCTAGCCTGGGCCCACGCCTGTTCACCCCTGAGCCCCGGCTTTTTCATGTCCGCAGCGTCTAACCGCCCCGCTTCCTCCGAGCCCGCCGCCCGGCCGCGCCTCCTATTGGTAGAGGACGACCCCGCCATTGCGCGCCTCTTGCGCGCCATCCTTGAGGTGACCGGCGCCGAGATCGACCATGTGACAACCGGCGCGGCGGCCCTGGAGCATGTGAACCGCCAGATCCCTGATCTGATGCTGCTCGATCTGCGCCTGCCGGACATGCATGGCTTTGACATCCTGCGCCATTTCTCCGGCATGTCCGAAGCACCGGCCACCGTGGTCATCACGGCGGATGCAACGCTGGACATGGCCGTGGGTGCCATGCGCGACGGGGCGGTGGATTTCATCGCCAAGCCCTTCAGCCCCGCACGCGTCCTCAAGACCGTCACCAGCGCCCTCGAAAACGGCCGGGTGAAGCGAGAACTGGAGGTGATCCGCCGGGATCACGGTCGCGATTCCTTTGACGGCCTGGTGGGCCGCTCCGCCCCCATGCTCGCCGTCTACCGCATGATCGAGAAAGTTGCCGCCTCCAAGGCCAGTGTCTTCATCACCGGCGAAAGCGGAACCGGCAAGGATGTGGTGGCCAGCGCCATCCACGCTCAAAGCACCCGCGCCGGCCGCGCCTTCGTCGCCCTGAATTGCGGGGCGATCCCCAAGGATCTGATGGAATCCGAGCTGTTTGGCCATGTGAAAGGGGCCTTCACCGGCGCCACCGGTGACCGCGCGGGCGCGGCACGCCGGGCTCATGGCGGCACCTTGTTTCTGGACGAGTTGGGGGAGATGGAGATCAATCTCCAATCAAAGCTTCTGCGTTTCATCCAAACCGGCGATGTGCAGCCTGTGGGCGGCAGCGAAACTCATTCCGTGGATGTGCGCTTTATCTGCGCCACCAATCGCGATCCCGAAGCCGCCGTGGCGCGCGGCCGCCTGCGCGAGGATTTGTTCTATCGCCTCAATGTCTTGCCGCTGCATCTTCCGCCTTTGCGCGAGCGCGGTGACGATGTGATCCTCATTGCTCAGCGCTTTCTGGAAACCTTTTCGCAGGAAGAAGGCAAGAGCTTTGAAGACTTCGCGCCGGACACGGTGGAGCACCTTCTGGCCCATCGCTGGCCCGGCAATGTGCGCGAGTTGCAAAACGTCATCCGGCGGATCATCGTTTTGCATGAAGGCCGGCTGGTGACACCAGATATGCTGCCCCTGCCCGTGCGCAGCCCGCAAGGCACGGCCCGCTCCCCCGCTTTAACCGCAGCGGCTGGCGTCGATCTGGATACGGAGATCCTGCCGCTTTGGCAGGTGGAAAAGGCCGCCATCGAATCCGCGATTGTGCAGTGCGGTGGCAATGTGGTGATGGCAGCGGCGCGATTGGGCATCAATCCGTCTACCATCTATCGCAAGCGTCAAAGTTGGGCCCGCGGAACCCAGGCGGCGGAATAGCGCTCCCCCATTGACCTGCGTCATAAACGCACGGGCTCGTACGACCTGGGCCCGTGACGCCGTGACGCGTGTCAACCTCGCCTTATGGGTCGAGCGCCCTAGTATCGTGTCTGTCCAAGACGGGTCATACTCACACGGAGGACACGATGCGTATCAAAGACCGCCCCGAGTTCAAATCCAAAGCCAAGCCGCTGGCCTTCGCTCCCGGCGATATGGTTTCTCAAGCCGCTGAAGCCATGGCGGCACGCGGGTTCGGGTCCGTTGTCATCACCGATCCAGGCGATCGGCTCATCGGCCTGGTCACCGAACGGGACATTTTGACCCGGCTCGTGACCAAGGGTCTTGATCCGCAAACGACGACCCTTGAGACCATAATGACGAGGGACGTGCGCGCCGCACGGGAGGAGGATGAAATCCTGGACTGGCTGCGCATGATGTCCAATGAACGGTTTCGCCGCCTGCCGGTGGTGGATGATGACGGCAAAGTGATCGCCATCATGACGCAGGGCGATTTTGTCTCCTACACATGGCCAGACCTGCTCCATCAGGCCGCCCAACTGTCCAAGGCGACCGTCAACCGGTTTTATCAGATCATGCTCGTGGGCGGGGGGATCCTGCTTTACGTCCTGGTGATCCTCACATTCTTGAATTCCGTTGATGCCTTCTGACAGCTGAGTCCGAAAATGGCGAGCGCTGCCGGTCAAGGCGGCCTACAAGAGGACCATGATCCTCGATGATGACAGTTGCTATCGGGCCATGGAGGCCCGGGACGCCCGGTTTGACGGCCGCTTCTTCGTGGCGGTGCGGTCTACACGGATTTATTGCCGCCCCATCTGTCCGGCACCCAAACCCAAACGCGAAAACTGCCTGTTCGTGGCGAGCGCAGCCGCCGCAGAACAAGCCGGTTTTCGCGCCTGCCGCCGCTGCCGGCCGGAAGCCGCCCCCGGCAGCCCCGCCTGGGCAGGCTCGGCGGCGAGCGTGTCGCGGGCGCTGCGGCTCATCGAAGACGGCGCGCTCGATCACGCCAGCCTGGCTGACCTTGCCGCCCGTTTGGGAATGGGCGAGCGGCATCTGCGCCGCCTGTTCGATCATCACCTGGGTGCCTCGCCAAAGGCTGTGGCCCAGACCCATCGCCTGCACCTGACCAAGCGCCTGATCGAAGGCACATCGCTGCCCATGGCCGAAGTGGCCCAGGCGGCAGGGTTTCGCAGCCTCCGCCGCTTCAACGACGCCTTTGTGCGCACATTCCAAAGCCCGCCCTCGGCCATGCGGCGGCACACGGATGAACGCGGCCGGCCCCACCATGGCGCACCTGACGGCGCAGCCGCCTTGACCCTCAGCCTCTCTTATCGCCCGCCTTACAACGCCCCCCATCTGTTTGCCTTTTTAGGGGATCGCGCCTTACCGGGCGTGCATGCGATGACCGCCGAGGGTGACACCCTGTATTATGCACGCACGCTCGAAGCGCCCGGCGGTCCCGGCTTAATCGCCATACAGACCGTCGCCGGCCATGAGCGATTGAGCGCGCGTTTGTGGCTCGCGGCGCCCGGCGATTTGCGCGGCGTGATCCGCCGGGTGCGCCGGGTCTTCGATCTCGATGCGGACAGCCAAGTCATCGATGCGGACCTGGCACGTGATCCTCTGTTTACCGACCAGGTGGCGCAGCACCCCGGCCTGCGTGTCGCGGGAGCCTGGGACGCTTTTGAATATGCCGCCCGCGCCGTGATGGGACAGCAGGTGAGCGTCAAAGGCGCCCGCACGATCGCCACCCGGCTCACCGCCCGGTTGGGCCGCCCCCTCCCCGGAACCTTGACCGGTATTATTCCGGGCCTGACCCATCTCTTCCCCACCGCGCAAGCCGTGGCGAAAAATGATCTGGAGGGCCTCGGCCTCACGCGCAAACGCGCGGCCACCTTGCGCGGGCTCGCCGCGGCCTTTGCCACAGGCACTCTCAGCGCCTGGGACAACTTGCCTCCAGAAGAGGTTATCGAGCGCTTGCTGGCATTGCCCGGCATCGGTCCGTGGACGGCGCATATGGTGGCCATGTGTGCCCTAGGCGATACGGATGCCTTCCCCGCCGCCGATCTCGGCATTCTAAAAGTGCTCGACCTCGACCTTTCCGCCGCCGGTCGCAAGGCCCTCAGCATCAAGAGCGAGGCGTGGCGCCCCTGGCGCGCCTATGCGGTCATGCGCCTGTGGGCCCAGCTTGGATATCCGCCATGACCCATGCCCAGACCTTGACCCGTTTCCCATACGCCAGTCCGCTCGGATCGCTCCTGATCTTGACGAGGGATGGCGCCGTCTGTGCGCTCGATTTTGCCGATTACGAAGAGCGTCTCGTGCGTCTGGCGCGCAAGGGCTTCGGCGAGTGCCTGATCGAAGACGGTCCGCCCGACCCGGGCGTGAGCGCGGCCCTCAGCGCCTATTTCGACGGCGATCTGACGGCCCTTGACGCCGTGGCTGTCGCCCCGCGCGGCACCGCGTTTGAAGAAACCGTCTGGCGGGCGCTAAGGACCATCCCGCCAGGCACGACCCGCACTTATGCAGACGTGGCAGCCGCGCTCGGCCGCCCCGGCGCCGCCCGCGCCGTGGGGCGCGCCAATGGCCTTAATCCGGTGGGGCTGATCGTGCCGTGTCACCGGGTGATCGGGGCCAATGGCGCGCTCACCGGCTATGCGGGCGGGGTGGAGCGTAAAGCCTGGCTGTTACGCCACGAGGGTGCGCTCGTGGCCTGACGCCTCTTCCGTTGCCTGACGATAAGCGATGAGATCGGCAATGGTCACCACGGGCATGCCCTGGGCCTCGGCAAATCGCACCACGTCGGGCAGACGCGCCATAGTACCGTCCGGGTTCATCAGCTCACACAGCACACCGGCGGGCGTCAGTCCCGCAAGCGTCATAAAATCAAGCGTGGCTTCTGTATGCCCCGCCCGGGCCAGCACGCCGCCGGGCTTGGCACGCAACGGAAAGACATGGCCGGGACGGGCGAGATCCTCCGGCCGGCACTCCGCGGCGATGGCAGTTTTCACCGTCGTCACCCGATCGGCCGCCGAGACGCCCGTGGTCACACCCTCTTTGGCTTCGATGGACACGGTAAAGCCCGTCCCCATGCTGGACGTGTTCTGTGCCACCATAGGCGGCAGGTCGAGCGCGCTCAGGCGCTCATCACTCATCACTAAACAGACAATGCCGCTCCCCTCGCGGATCATCAGCGCCATCTGGTCAGGTGTCAGTGTTTCAGCGGCAAAGATCATGTCGCCTTCGTTTTCGCGATCCTCGTCATCCGTCACGAGAATACCCTGCCCGGCGCGCAAGGCCGCCAAGGCGGCCTCTACACGCGCGTGGGCGGAGCCGAACGCGTCAAGAAGGGACGGTTTCTGCACGGACTGATTCATGGTCTTCGCTCCATTACAGTTGGCGAACCAGAACCAGGGCCTCGACAGGACAATCCACGAGCACGGCCGCACGCCTTGTCCAAGGCGTCGCCCGTCCACGCGGCAGTGATCACGCTCGTCCGGAAGCACACGCGCCCCGCACGGCCTGATCGGCTTATCCTCTCCCATCCGGACTGTTACCGTCGGCTCCGGTGTCTCACCGGATCTGCTGACCCCGCCGCATGTGCGGCGGGCGCTCGCGGGCTTCCCGTTCGCATGCGAACGGATTACCGCCGGTCGGGATTTTCACCCTGCCCTGAGAACAAGCGCCTTAGTGGCTATCATCCGCTCCATCGGACCGGATAGGGTTAAGTGTAGGAACCCATAAACCGGCTGACAAGCGGTCAAATCAGGCGCACAGGCCCGCACGCGGAGGGGCTTCTCAGAAACCCGCCCGGACGCTACGACTCCAGGACCTGTTTTTTTCTCGCCCGCCCGAAAAGGGGCGGGCCGATGCCACGTCAGAGGAGGCTTACGCCGTGAGAGCTTGCGGGATTGCCATGGGGGTAGCGCTGATCGTCCTGGCGGGCATGGCGCAGGCGGCCGTGCCGAAGGCCGAGCACACGGCGGCCATGGAGCGCCGGGTGATCCAGGTCTGCAGCGAGCCGGTGACGGTGGAGGTGGCGCGCCGGCCGGAAGACCGGCGCCGGGGCCTGATGTTCCGCGAGGACCTGCCCGCCGGCCACGGCATGCTGTTCGTGTTTGAGCGCGCCGATTACGTGGCCATGTGGATGAAGAATGTGCACTTCCCCATCGAGATCGGCTTTTTCGATGCCGATGGCGCCTTCGTGAACTACCACCACGCCGAGGCGGTGCCGCCGGGCTCGCCCGAGGCCGAGGGCCCGGGCTGGGAGCTGCCCCGCTATCGCAGCGAGGGCCGCGTGCAATATGTGGTGGAGGTCAATCCTGGCTTTTTTGATCGTCAAAGCGATCTAGAGAGCTGCCGCCTCACGCCCCTGCCGGAGCATTGAGATCGCACCTTCAAAACCGCACCCGGTCTGAGAGCGGCAGGCGACAGCCCTGCGCCTCGTCGGTGAAGCGGGGGAAGATCTTGATGCGCTCGCCGAAGAACCGCTCTTCCTTCGTTTGCACCAGGGTCCGCCCTGGCTCCAGGCCGGTCAACTGACGACAGTCGGCCCCGCTGCGCTGATCTTCAAAGCACACCAACATATCCACAGACCGTTCACAGGCATTCTCGATCCGCACCACATAAAGATCTTGGGCATGCGCCAAACCGTCCCCAAGTCCCTGTGTGACCAAGCGCACGCAGCGTTGTGGCGCCTCGCTGCACACAGGCTCCGGCGCCGGCCCACAGGCACTGACCACCAGCGCCGAGGCCGTCACCACCAGGGCCAGCATGCGAGAGGCGAGTGCCTGCCGCATTTTCCCGCCCGCGCATCTTGACAGCGGCGCCATTGCTTCATACCTCCTGCTCAGCCGCGCTGGCACTCCTCCTAACGAAGTGCTAACAGCGGCGCGTCTCAAACCATTCCCTTATGGCAAGCTGAAGGAGATCTCAGCATGACCTTCCGTCCTCTGCACGACCGGGTGCTCGTGCGCCGGGTTGAAGAAGACACCAAGACCCCGGGTGGCATCATCATCCCCGACACCGCGCAGGAAAAGCCGCAGCAAGGCGAAATCATCGCCGCTGGTCCGGGCGTGCGCAAGGAAGACGGCACGCTGGTGCCGCTGGATGTCGCGAAGGGTGACATTGTGCTGTTCGGCAAATGGTCCGGCACCGAAGTCAAAATCGACGGTGAAGACCTGCTCATCATGAAGGAGTCCGACATTCTGGGCATCCTCGAGGGCAAGAAGTCCGGCAAGAAAGCGGCGTGATGCGTGAGGGCGCGTCGGGCGGCTTTTTTGATGCGCCCACGCCCTACCTCTCGCCGATCTGAAACACCGAAAGACAGGGAGCTTGGCTCATCATGGCAGCTAAGGAAGTGAAGTTTTCGACCGAAGCGCGCGAGCGGATGCTGCGCGGCGTCGACATTCTGGCCGATGCGGTGAAGGTCACCCTCGGCCCCAAAGGCCGCAACGTGGTCATCGACAAATCCTTCGGCGCTCCGCGCACCACGAAGGACGGCGTGACCGTGGCCAAGGAAATCGAACTGGAAGACAAGTTTGAGAACATGGGCGCCCAGATGGTGCGCGAAGTCGCCTCGAAGACCAACGATCTGGCCGGTGACGGCACCACCACGGCGACGGTGCTGGCCCAGGCCATCGTGCGCGAAGGCGCCAAGGCCGTGGCTGCGGGCATGAAC
>CAZVEE010000046.1:0-27264 GCA_964625525.1 uncultured Alphaproteobacteria bacterium
TGGCGGCGGCGGCAAGGGCATGCGCATTGCCTGGTCTCAGGACGAGGTGAAGGAGGGCTTTGTGTCCTCCATGAACGAGGCGCGCTCCTCTTTCGGTGACGACCGGGTGTTCATCGAAAAATTCATCACCCAGCCGCGCCACATCGAGATTCAAGTGCTGGGCGATAAGCACGGCACGGTCATTCACCTGAATGAACGGGAATGCTCGATTCAGCGCCGGAACCAAAAGGTGATCGAAGAAGCCCCGAGCCCGTTCCTCGATCCTGCCACCCGCGCCGCCATGGGCGCCCAGGCCGTGGCGCTCGCCCAGGCCGTGAACTACGACAGCGCCGGCACCGTCGAATTCATCATGGGGGCGGACAAGGGCTTTTACTTCCTGGAGATGAACACCCGTCTTCAGGTGGAGCACCCGGTCACCGAACTCATCACCGGTGTCGATCTGGTGGAGCAGATGATCCGCTCCGCCGCCGGCGAGCGTCTGGCGTTGCGCCAGCAGGATATCGGCATTCACGGCTGGGCCATGGAAAGCCGGATTTATGCGGAAGATCCGTATCGCAACTTTCTCCCCTCCATTGGCCGGCTGGTGCGCTATATGCCACCCATGGAAGGCACTCATAACGGCCTGACCGTGCGCAATGACACCGGCGTGACCGAGGGCGATGAGATCTCGCTCTATTACGATCCCATGATCGCCAAGCTGTGTACGCATGGGCCGGATCGTCTCTCCGCCATCGACCACATGGCGCAGGCGCTCGACGAATTCTACATCGACGGCATCGGCCATAATGTGCCGTTCCTGTCGGCGGTCATGCAGCATCCGCGCTTCCGCGAAGGCAATCTGACCACTGGCTTTATCGCCGAAGAGTATCCCGACGGGTTCCATGGCGGCGCCTTGGATGACCGGTCTTTGCAGGCGTTCACGGCGGCCGCCGCGCTGATGAATGTGCGTTGGGTGAGCCGGGAACGTCAGATCTCTGGCCAAATACGCGCGGGCAACGCCTCGGGTGAAGGCGAATGGGTGGTCACTGTGGCCGGCCGGGCCATCCCGTGCGCGGTGGTGACCAGTGACGGCGGCGTGCGGGTACGGGTGCTCGACGGCGCTGATGAGCTTGCTCCGGGCACGGAAATGATGCTGATCAGCGATTGGCTGCCGGGCCGCGCGATTTTGCGCGGCACCCTGAGCGCCCGTGGTGGCGACTCTCGCCCCATCGCCATTCAGGTCCGCCCGCGGCTGGATCGCTGGGAACTGCGCCATGGCGGTGCGGTCGTGGAAGCCGTGATTGAAAGCCCACGTGCCGCCGCGCTGGCGACCTTGATGCCGGAGAAAGTGCCGGCCGACACATCCAAATATCTTCTGTGTCCCATGCCCGGTCTGGTGGTCTCCATCGAGGTGGAAGTGGGCCAGGACATCAAGGCGGGCGAGCCGCTGGCCGTTGTCGAGGCCATGAAGATGGAGAATGTTCTGCGTGCGGAGCGGGATGGCGTCATCGCCAAGATCGAGGCGAAAAAAGGGGATAGCCTCGCCGTGGATGAGGTCATCCTGGAATTTGAATAAGGCCGGCGAGCCGCCCTTGATCAGCGTCAGGGCGCAGGGATTGGCTGGGGAACGGCCGGGACGGGCGCGTCCGTCACCGGCCCGAAACAGGCTTCGAAAGCCTCCCGGAGCGCCAGATCCACATCCACCATGGTGACCGGTAAGCCAAGGTCCACAAGGCTCGTCACGCCGTGGCCCGAGATGCCACACGGCACAATGCCCTCAAAATGGCCGAGATCGGGATCCACATTGAGGGAAATGCCGTGAAAGCTGACCCAGCGGCGCACACGGATCCCAATGGCTGCGATCTTGTCTTCACGCCCGCCGCCGCGCGCCACCCAGACGCCGACCCGGTCGCGGCGCCGCTCGCCTTTGACTTGGAAGCTGCGCAGGGCGCCGATCAGCCAGTCTTCGAGCCCGGTGACGAAGGCCCGCAGATCCGGCCCCCGGCGCTTGAGATCGAGCATCACATAGGCCACGCGCTGGCCGGGGCCATGATAGGTGTACTGCCCGCCGCGCCCCGTCTTGTGGACGGGAAACCGCTGCGGCGCGAGCAGATCTTCAGGTCGGGCACTGGTGCCGGCGGTGTAGAGGGGCGGGTGCTCCAGCAGCCAGATCAGTTCCTCGGCCGTGCCATCGGCGATGGCTGCGGCACGGGCCTCCATAGCCGCAACAGCAGCGTCATAGGGCACCGGCGTATTGCTGATGGCCCAGCCAATAGGCGCAAGCAGGGACGTGTCACTCATAGCGGTCATATCGCAACCGGCCGCCCTGACCACAAGCCTTAATTCAACAATCCTAATGTGTAATTAAAAGTATTTTCCATCTGCTAATTGATTTTTCTCGTGACCCGACCCAACTCGATGGACAATGATTGGTGCAAGATGCATCACGCCTCCGAAAGGACGCTGCCCATGTTTCCGCTGATGCTTGATGTGACTGACTGGCCTGTGGCCGTCGTGGGCAACAGCGATGCGGCGGCCCGCAGGATCACGCTTCTGGATGCGGCGGGGGCAGCCCAGCTCACGGTCTATGCCGACGCGCCTGGCGACGCAGTCCGGGCCGCGGCTGGATCGCGGCTCATCGAGGCCTTGCCCAGTGACGCCCAGATCGCGGCGGTGCGGGTGCTGTTCACGGCCGATCTGGACGACGCCCTCGCCACGCGAATCGCGCAGGTGGCTCGCCAGGCACGGGTGCTTCTCAACACCGAAGACGTGCGACCGCTCTGCGATTTCCATGTCCCGTCCATGGTGCGCCGGGGCGATCTGCTGTTCACGGTCTCGACCAATGGCAAATCGCCGGGGCTGGCGCGCCGGTTGCGGCGGGATCTCGAACTGCGGTTCGGCCCGGAATGGGCCGAGCGGTTAGACCATATTGCGGCGGCCCGGATGGCGTGGCGGCAGGAGGGTGTGCCTCTGCCCGAACTGATGCGCCGGACCGAGGCTCTTCTCGCCGAGAAAGGTTGGCTCCCATGAGTGTCACCACCATCCCTCTCAAGAATGGCCGGGTGGAGGGCAAGAAAACCACGGCCCAACCCCCACGCATTATGGACAGTGCGCCAGAGCCCGTCAGTCCCGAGCAGCAAGAGCGGCTGGATAATCTGCTGCGCCGTTTCGGTGATCTGCGCGATGAAGATCTGTTGCGCGTGATGATCGAGACGGAGTTCCGCGGCAAGATCGCCGCTGTGTCGTCTTTCGGCGCCGAATCCGCTGTGCTGCTGCACATGGTGGCGCAGGTGGACCCCACAGTGCCGGTTTTGTTCCTCAATACGGGCAAGCTCTTTGGCGAGACTCTGCGGTATCGGGATCGGCTGCAGGATGTGCTCGGCCTCACGGATCTGCGGTCATTGCACCCTCATCCCCGGGATGAGCGGGAGCGGGACCCGCATGGCGGATTGTGGAATACGGACCCGGATGCGTGTTGCTATCTGCGCAAGGTCCAGCCGCTGGAGCGCGGGCTGCATGGGTTTGAAGCTCAGATCACCGGGCGCAAGCGCTTCCAAACGGCGGCGCGGGCGGTCATGCCGGTGATTGAAGTGGCGCAGGGGCGCTTCAAGATCAATCCGCTGGCCGATTGGGACCTGGATCGCCTCAACACCTATATGGACGAGCACAAACTACCGCGCCATCCGCTCGTTAAGGACGGCTATCTGTCCATCGGCTGCATGCCTTGCACGGACCGGGTCAAGGACGGCGAGGATTACCGTTCGGGCCGGTGGTCAGGCCTCGAGAAGGATGAGTGCGGCATCCACGGGCCCGCTCTGACCGACGGGGATGGCATCTGAGAGCCGGCCTGTGCGCAGACTCAGTGCGTGATGTCGATTTTCATGGAGAAGCGGGTGCTGCGGACCAACAGGTCGGGCACCACTTCCGGTGTGACAACCACGTAATAGGTGTCCATGTCCTCGGCCTCAAACCGCCCGCTGACGAAAGACTCCGTGATACCCTGGGCACTCATGGCCGTGTAATAGGTGAAGTCCCGCCCGGTCTCGAGGGCGCGGAAATTCTCTTTGTCGACGAAGTAAACATCATACGCACTGCCGCTCACATGGCGGGTTTCAAAGCGCAGTGAGTCGCCTGGCTCCAGATCCGAAAAATAGTAGATCAGCTCCAACTCCTGGACCTCGGCCACTTCGTCCACCAAAGGCACGGTGACCCGGCAGGCGCCAAGCGGCACCATGAGCAACAGCAGCAGGACCAAACGGGTGAGCGGGCGCATGGAACTTCTCCGGCGCTGCGGCAGGGACAGGGCGATCACGGTGTTTGCCCGGCGGCATCATGGGCGCGGGGCGGCCGGTGGCGGGAGGTGGGCCGTGGCTGCACACGGGTCACGCCCGAGCCCGCATGGTGCGGTGGCCGGGGCGACTGCAGAAGCTGGTTGAAAGGACTGGTAGGTGCGGGCGGGCGCGCCATGCGCGCGTCGGTGGTCGGCTCTGCGCTGGCACCACTCGCATAGGCGTCCACATGCGCTTGCAGGGACGTCACGGCCGTCTCATGCGAGGCAGGAGGCTCAATCCCACCCATGACCAGAGACGAGATCTGGACGCAGACCCACATCAAAACACTTAGGGCGCTTGGCACGGCGCTTCCCCACAATTTCTCCCCCAAAGAGCCGCCATTGTGAGTAGATTTGGCCGTAAGCGCAATTGTCGCGACCTCGCCGGGCCGCTTACGCGGGGGATAATGACGCCCACGTGACGATGGCGCGGATAAGGCTTCACAAGGGCAGCGCTATTTGCTAGATCCCTTGCCTCTCTACCACGTGCGGTCGTGGCGGAATTGGTAGACGCGCAGCGTTGAGGTCGCTGTCCGGTAACACGGGTGGAAGTTCGAGTCTTCTCGACCGCACCATTTCATGCTTTCCCATGTCAAAATCTTCTAACACCTTGAAGAGTAACGTGGTTTTTGGCGGTCTACAGCCCTCGTTCCAGGCGCAGACCAACAGGCCTTCAGACTGGCAGCCATGAATATTAGAGATGCTGACATTATTGACGTCGAACAAATGAGTGCAATCACCAAGGAGTTGACAGCGGCAGGAAAGCGTAAGAGCCCGGATGACGAGGACTTTGTGCGCACTCACGACATCGACGACCCCAACAAGGGTCGTTGCTCAGTCGCTGAGGAAGATGGTGTCGTGCTCGGCTTTCAGTCTTTGACGCGGGCGAGGGTTGGCAACCCCTACGGTGTCGAACCAGGCTGGGGTATCATCGGAACGCACATTCGACCTTCCGCCGCCCGCCGAGGTGTGGGACGCGCACTTTTCGAAGTGAGTCGCAGGTCAGCCAGAGCCGCATCTATTGCGCATATTGATGCGAACATCGCCGCAGACAACGTTGAAGCACTGGCCTATTACGAGGCGATGGGTTTTCAGACATATCGAACGTCAGAAGGTCTGAGTGGGGACAATAACTCAGGTCGGGTGAGAATGACGGATCGTATTTTAAAGGAGTTATCGCACAATTTTTATGATGATTTGGCACTCATACGTAGACAAGGTGGCCTTAATGCCATCGACATCAAACCAAAAAGCCGGGTTGGTCATCTCCATCAAGGATCTTGACCCCTCCGTATCCGGACTGAGCCATGCGGGGCTCGCCACGGGTCATGCGGGTCTCTTCACGGGCCATGGGGTGGTCGTCATGAGGGCCGCTCGTATGGGGGGCCTTAGGACCGTCTTAAGGGCAACACGTTTTCCATCTCGTGTCGGCGTTTGGCGGTTCTTGACCGATTGTCTTGTTGCCGTTCGTCGCAAAGACCGAAAGTTTCTCGCGGGCGCAGCATATTGATCTTTACTTGCCGCGAGGGCACTGGTAAGCAAGCAATGAACGCGCGGGGACACACCCGCGCAATTTTATGCGCCAATGGCTGTTCTGAAGGACAGCCTCAGATCCGAGGCTCTGGCACGTTATGTCCATGCGGCATGCCATGACTGTCACCACTGCGGACCGCCTGCCGGCGGCGATCGCCCGTGACCTGTCTGCGTCGGACGCCCGCATCGCCGCGCTCGGCCTTCTCATTATTAGCCTCCTCGTACTCGTACTCCTTCTTGGGGTAGGGGTGGCTTTGCCGTGACCTGATCTGACAGGATCTGCGCATTGACCACCCCGCCCCGGACCCCGGAGGCGGGTTTTTTTGTGCCTGGAAACACTGAACCGACAGCAACGAACCGAAAAGAACCATGACCCGCGAACCGTCCAACCGCCCCCTTACCAGCCGCGCCATGATTGATGGTCCGGCCCGCGCGCCCGCGCGCGCCATGCTGCGCGCCACCGGCCTCGATGACGAGGCCATGGCCAAACCGATCATTGGTGTGGTGAACACCTGGAGCAACGTCACCCCTTGCAATATGCATCTGCAGCATTTGGCCGAGCCGGTGCGCGAGGGCATTGGCGAGGCCGGCGGCACACCGGTGGATTTCAACACCATTGTCGTCAGCGACGGGATTTCCATGGGCACCGAGGGCATGCGCGCCTCGCTCATGTCCCGCGAAGCCATTGCCGATTCCATCGAACTGGTGACCCGTGGGCACAGCCTTGACGGCCTGGTGATCATTGTCGGATGCGACAAGACCATTCCCGCCGCAGCCATGGTGCTGGCCCGGCTCGATTGTCCGGGTGTGGTGCTTTATGGCGGGTCGATCATGCCCGGTCGTTTCCGGGGCCAGGATGTGACCATTCAAGACGTGTTTGAGGCTGTTGGCGCCCACGCGGCCGGGAGCCTGTCCGATGAAGGCCTCGCGGAAGTCGAGCGGGCCGCTTGTCCGGGCGCGGGCGCCTGTGGCGGCCAGTTCACGGCGAACACCATGGCCATGGCGCTGAGCCTGATGGGTCTGTCGCCCATGGGCGCCAATGACGTGCCTGCGGTCCATCCCGCCAAAGGGGGCGAGGCCAAGCGCTGCGGCCGTCTGGTGCTCGATATGGTTCGGGCGGGAACCGGAGGGCGGCATTTCGTGACGCCGGAGTCCTTGCGCAACGCCGCGCGGGGGGTGAGCGCCACGGCGGGCTCCACCAATGCGGTCTTGCACCTGCTGGCCATTGCGCAAGAAGCGGATGTGCCGTTCTCGATCGATGAGTTCGACGACGCCTCACGCCGCACACCAGTGATCGCGGATTTGAAGCCCGGCGGCCGGTTCATGGCGCCGGATCTGTTCGCCGCTGGCGGCACGGCGCTGGTGGCCCGGCGGCTGCTGGAGGCGGGACTGCTCGCGGATACGCCGACGGTCACGGGCCAGAGCCTGCATGGAGAAGTGGGCGGGGCCACAGAGCGGCCCGGCCAAGCGGTGGTGCACAGTGTGGAGGCGCCGCTGAAACCGCGTGGTGGCTTCGGGATCCTCTATGGCGGCCTGGCGCCGGAAGGGTGTGTGGTGAAGCTCGCCGGACACGGACAATTGTTCTTCGAAGGTCCGGCTCGGGTGTTTGACGGCGAAGAAGCCGCCTTTGCCGCTGTCGAGGCGGGACGGATCGCCGCCGGTGACGTCATTGTCATCCGCTATGAGGGCCCGCGCGGGGGGCCGGGCATGCGGGAGATGCTGGCGGTCACCGCCGCGCTGGCGGGCGCGGGCCTGGGTGATGAGGTGGCGCTGATCACCGACGGGCGCTTTTCCGGCGCCACGCGCGGCTTCTCTGTGGGCCATGTGGCGCCAGAGGCCGCTGATGGCGGCCCCATCGCTTTTATGCGTGACGGCGATCCGGTGCGCATCGACGTGGAAGCGCGGCGCATTGATGTGAACGCGGATCTTGCATCCCGGCGTGCCGGCTGGAGCGCGCCCGCGCCGCGCTACACGAAGGGCTATTTCGCCAAATACGCCACGCTGGTCGCAAGCGCCTCTGACGGTGCGCACACCAATCCGCCCGCGCAGGGCCCACACGGGCGCGCAGGCCAGACCCATTCTTCCGATACTCCTGCAAGACACGAGGTTTCCCAATGACTTTCCTAACCGAACCCGATGTGGATATGACCGCGCTGTCCGGCCGGCGCATTGCCGTGATGGGCTATGGCAGCCAGGGGCGCGCCCATGCGCTCAACTTGCACGACGCTGGCCATGACGTGGTGGTGGGGGTGCGCGAGGGGGGGCCAAGCTGGACCCGTGCGCAGGCAGATGGCCTCACGGTTGCGCGGCCACGCGAGGCCGCCGCGAGCGCGGATCTCATTGCCATGCTGGTGCCCGACATGGCCCAGGAGGCGCTCTATCGCGATGAGATTGCGCCGGTGATGGAACCGGGCAAGGCGTTGCTCTTCGCCCACGGATTTTCGGTCTACTACGGTCGTGTGACCCCAGCGGACGGCATCGACGTGATGTTGGTCGCGCCGAAGGGGCCAGGCGATCTCGTGCGCCGCGAATATGAGCGCGGCCGCGGTGTGCCGTGCCTGCGTGCCGTGCATCGGGACGCCACGGGCCGGGCAGGCGCTATGGCGCTTGCGTATGCCCATGGCATCGGCGGCACCCGGACGGGCGTGATCGATACAACCTTCGCGGAGGAAACCGAGACCGATCTGTTTGGGGAACAGGCGGTGTTGTGCGGCGGTGTAACCGAACTGGTGCAGCAGGGCTTCGACACTCTGGTCGAGGCCGGTTACCAGCCGGAAGTGGCCTATTTCGAATGCCTCCATGAACTCAAGCTCATCGTCGATCTCCTTTACGAGGGCGGCATTTCCAAGATGCATGATTTCGTCAGCGACACGGCGAAATACGGCGACATGGTCAGTGGACCGCGTGTCATTAACGAGGAAACGCGAGCGCGGATGCGCGAGGTCCTCCGCGACATCCAGAACGGGACGTTCGCGCGCGAATGGGTGCTGGAGAACCAGGCGGGGCAGGTGCGGTATCGCAATATGCTCGCCAAGGACAAGGCGCATCCCATTGAAGCGATTGGTGAAACCCTGCGCGAACGCATGCCGTGGCTGCGTCCGGGCTCCAACTCCGCCTGAGAGCCATGACCAGTCAGATCGACACCGCCGCCCTGGAAAACCGTCAGCCCTCGAACCGGTTATCGGGTGCCCGCCTGCTGATCCAGGCGCTTGAAGCGCAAGGCGTGGAGTATATTTTCGGCTATCCGGGCGGGGCGATCATGCCCGTCTATGATGCGCTGACAGACTCCCGCATGACCCATATTCTGACCCGCCACGAGCAGGGCGCGGCGCTCTCCGCCGATGGCTATGCGCGGGTGTCGGGGAAGGTGGGCGTGTGCCTCGCGACCTCCGGCCCTGGTGCGACCAACCTTGTAACCGGGATCGCCAACGCGTTTCTGGATTCCGTGCCCATGGTCGCGATCACGGGCCAGGTGGCGACACCGCTCATGGGCACGGACGCCTTCCAGGAAGTGGATATCTTCGGCATCACCCTACCGGTGGTGAAGCACAGCTTCATCATTCGAGATGCTGCGGATATCCCCCGGATTGTGGCCGAGGCCTTTGAGATCGCGGCGTCGGGCCGGCCGGGGCCGGTGCTGATCGATCTGCCTAAGGATGTGGCCAATACACTGGTGATGACACCTCGGCCGACACGCTCCGTGATGCCCGCTTTGCCGGCGCCTGACGCGGATGCCCTGGACCAGGCCAATGCCTTGATCGCGCAGGCTCGAAAGCCGCTGCTCTATGTGGGCGGCGGGATCGGGATTGCTGGCGCGGAAGGGGCACTGCGCCGCTTTGTGGTGCGCAGTCAGATCCCGCTGGTGGCCACGCTCAAGGGGCTGGGTGCTCTGCCGACAGATCATCCGTTGTTCCTGGGGATGCTGGGCATGCACGGCTTGAAGGCGGCCAACCACGCGGTGCAGGACTGCGATCTGCTGATCTGTTGCGGGGCCCGCTTTGATGACCGGGCCACGGGCAAGCTCGATACGTTCGCGCCCAATGCCCGGGTGATCCATATGGACGGCGATGCGGCGGAAATCGGCAAGTTGCGCCGGGCGGAAGTGGGCATGGCCGGGGATCTGACAGCCGCCCTTGATCGGCTGGAGGGCAACCCGGTCGCTTATGCCCCCTGGCGTGCCGAGACGCTGGCATGGAAGGCGGAGCATGGCTGGCGCTACGATGCTCCGGGCACCGGCATTTATGCGCCGGCGCTGTTGAAGCAATTGTCCGAGGCAGCGGGAGACGCCTTCATTGCCACTTGCGATGTGGGCCAGCACCAGATGTGGGTGGCCCAGCATTGCCGTTTTTCCCGGCCTCAAGCGCATCTCACGAGTGGTGGCCTGGGAACCATGGGCTTTGGCATGCCGGCTGGGATCGGTGCCATGCTCGCCGAACCGGACGCCTGCGTCGTCACGGTGACCGGCGACGGCTCCATCATGATGAATATCCAGGAACTGGCGACGCTGAACCGCTACGGCATCCCGCTGAAGATCGTGCTGCTGGATAATGCGGGTCTGGGCATGGTTCGTCAGTGGCAGGAACTTTTTTTCGACCGCAACTTCTCCGAGGTGGATCTGTCGGACAATCCGGATTTTGTCCGGGTGGCCGAAGCCTTCGGTGTGGAAGCGTTCGCGATTACCGCCCGCGATGAAGTCACGGCCGGGATCGACCGGTTGCTCCGGGCCGAGGGCCCGGTGCTCATGCATGTGCGCATCGATGCACGCGAGAACGTCTGGCCGCTGGTGCCGCCGGGCAAATCCAATGCCGATATGATGGAGGCCTGATCATGATTGACACCATTCGCATTTCCGCCGACCGCAGCGAAGGGCTGCTGCAACGTCTCATTGGCCTCATTGAGCGCCGGGGCTTTGCCATCGAGGCCATTGCTATGCCGCGTGGCGGTACGGCCGAAGCAGAACTGACCGTGACCGTGGCGGCCCGAGATGACAGTCGTCATACGGATCAATTGACCCAACAAATCATGCGCCTGATCGGGGTGCGCACGGCCGTCGCCGATGCCCGGATGCATGCGGTAACCTCGGGAGGACAACCATGACCAAGCAAAGCGACGTAGAAAGCGACGTATCGACCACGAACGCAGAGGGTGCCCGCGAGCGGATCAGCGTCTTCGACACCACTTTGCGCGATGGCGAGCAGGCGCCCGGCTATTCCATGGACATGGACCAAAAGCTCGTCATGGCGCGCAAACTGGCGGCGCTGAAAGTCGATGTGATCGAGGCGGGTTTCGCCGCTGCCTCGCCCGGCGATTTCGCCTCAGTCGAGCGCATCGCCGGGGAGATCGAGGGGCCGGTGATCTGCTCTCTGGCCCGCGCCGGGTTCGAGGATATCGCCCGCGCGGGGCGGGCTCTGAAGCCTGCTGGCCGCAGGCGCATTCACGTCTTCCTGGCCACAAGCCCCGTGCATCGAGAGTTCAAACTCCAGCTCAGCAAAGAAGAAGTGCTGAAACAGGCGATCGCGGCAGTGGGCGAGGCGCGCACCTGGGCGGATGAAGTGGAGTTTTCTCCCGAAGATGCGATCCGCACCGAGCGCGAGTTTCTGTTTGAAGTGATCGCCGCGGTGATCGAGGCGGGGGCCCATGTGGTGAACATTCCCGACACCGTGGGCTACACGACGCCGGCGGAAATTCGCGACCTCTTCGCCACCATCTCGGCGCAGGTGCCGGGCGCGCGGGATGTGGTGCTCAGCACCCATTGCCATGACGATCTGGGCATGGCCGTGGCCAACAGCCTGGCCGCGCTCGAAGGGGGCGCGCGCCAGATTGAATGCACCGTGAATGGAATTGGTGAGCGCGCGGGCAATGCCTCGTTGGAAGAAGCGGTCATGGCCCTAAAAGTGCGCGAGGAGCGCTTCGGCTTCGTCACCGGGGTGGACACGACGCAGATCCATGATGCCAGCCTGACATTATGTGCGCTCACGGGAAATGCGGTGCCGCGCAACAAAGCCATTGTCGGGCGCAACGCCTTTGCCCATGAAGCGGGAATTCATCAGCATGGCGTGCTGGCGAACCGGGCCACCTATGAAATCATGAAGCCCGAAGATGTGGGTGTGCCGGAATCGAGCCTGGTGCTGGGCAAACACTCTGGTAAGCATGCGGTGGCGGCCCGCGCGCGGGACATGGGCTATGAGCTGAGCGATAATCAACTCAAGACCGTGTTTGTGAGTTTTAAGGCGCTTGCGGATCAGTGCAAGGAAGTGCTGGACGCCGATCTGGAAGGGCTCATCATGGGCGTCGCGGAGGCACCGCGAGAGCAATGGCGGGTCACGGGCGTGCATGTGAATTCGGGTATCGGTGTGGATGGTGTCAGCGTTGCTGTTGTCGATATCGAGGACGGGGACAGGGAAGCCATGCGCGATACGGCCACGGCGCCCCGGGCGGAAGACGCCGTGATGCAGGCGGTTGCCCGCGCCACAGGCGTGGCCATGAGCCTTGATGCCTTACGCATTGACGTGGCCCATGAGCAGGGGCGCACCCGCTGCACTGCCCATGCGGATGTCTCCATTAACGGGCGGATTGTTCAGTGTTCGGGCAGTGCGTCTGACATGATGGCGGCCGTAGCCGAGGCCTTTGTCGCCAGTGCCAACCGAGCCGCGCGACAGCCCGCCGGAGCCGCTGTCCGTGATGTCCCCCCGTTCCCGGTTCGCCCGCGCGGTGAAGCTCAGGAGGCCGCCTGCCATGGCACCCCGTTCTCTGTTTGACAAAGTGTGGGACGCCCATGTGGTGGTCCCGGAAACGCCGGAACATCCCGCCGTTTTGTATGTGGATCTGCATCTGGTGCATGAGGTGACGTCGCCGCAGGCCTTCGCCATGCTGCGGGATCGGGGGCTCGGCGTGCGCCGACCGGCGCGGACCGTGGCCACCATGGATCACTCCACGCCGACGCTTGCGGCGGGTCCGGATGGAAAACGACCCTTTGTGACCGAAGCGGCGGAGGCGCAGGTTGCCCAGCTTGAGCGGAACTGCGCCGAT
Source organism: uncultured Alphaproteobacteria bacterium (assembly GCA_964625525.1). Taxonomy (GTDB): domain Bacteria; phylum Pseudomonadota; class Alphaproteobacteria; order JAJFIK01; family JAJFIK01; genus CAZVEE01. The sequence continues at coordinate 12,872 of CAZVEE010000046.1, forward strand.
TTCGGGATCACGCTCCATGGCTGGGACAGTCCCCATCGCGGCATCGTCCATGTGATTGGGCCGGAACTGGGCGTGACCCAACCGGGTGCGACCATTGTCTGCGGCGATAGCCATACGAGCACCCATGGGGCCTTCGGAGCGCTTGCCTTCGGCATCGGCACCACCGAAGTGGGCCATGTTCTGGCCACCCAATGCCTGTTACAGCGCAAGCCCAAAAGCATGGCCATTGAGGTGGAGGGGGACTTGCCCCCCGGCGTGACAGCAAAGGACGTGATCCTGGCCATTATCGCCGAGATCGGCGTCGGCGGCGGCACGGGCTATGTGCTGGAGTATCGTGGGTCGGCCATCCGGGGGCTGAGCATGGAAGGGCGCATGACCCTGTGCAACATGTCCATTGAGGCCGGTGCGCGCGCCGGGATGATTGCCCCGGACGACACCACCTTTGCCTGGCTTGAAGGGCGGCCTCAGGCGCCCCAAGGCGCGGCCTGGGATGCGGCGGTGGCCCGCTGGCGGACACTTGTCTCGGACGAAGGCGCAACATTTGACCGCACGGTGCGCCTGAAGGCCGAGGATATCCGGCCTATGGTGACCTTTGGCACCAACCCCGCCATGGCAATCGCGGTGGACCGGGCGGTACCCGAGCCCCGCGATGCGGTGGATCGTCAGGCCTATGACTATATGCAGGTCGAACCGGGCGCGCCCATGACGGGCCAGGCCGTGGATGTGGTTTTTATCGGCAGTTGCACCAATTCGCGGCTGTCTGATCTGGAAGCGGCGGCGGCGGTGATGCGCGGGCGCAAGGTGCATCCCCGGGTGCGCATGCTTGTGGTGCCCGGATCGGAAAAGGTGAAGCAGGCGGCCGAGGCCCGTGATCTGCACACGGTGTTTCTGGACGCTGGCGCCGAGTGGCGCGAGGCTGGATGCTCCATGTGCATCGCCATGAATGGTGACATGGTGGCGCCGGGCCAGCTTGCCGTGTCCACCTCCAACCGCAATTTCGCGGGTCGTCAGGGCGCCGGCGCGCGCACCGTGCTCGCCAGTCCCGAAACCGCCGCCGCCAGTGCCATTGCCGGCACGGTGGCGGATCCGAGACTGTATTTGGAGGAGGCCGCCCATGCCTCGTGATCCCGTAACGCGTATTGTCTCCAAGTCCGTGGTGATGCCGACGGAGAATATCGACACCGATCAGATCATTCCCGCCCGCTTTCTCACCACGACGACGCGGGACGGTTTGGGCGTGCATCTATTCAATGATTGGCGCTATGAGGCCGATGGCACACCCAAAGCCGACTTTGTCTTGAATCGCCCGGAGATGGCCCGGCGCACCATTTTGGTGGGGGGGGACAATTTCGGCTGCGGCTCCTCGCGTGAACATGCGCCGTGGGCGCTGGCGGATTTCGGCTTCCGCGCCGTGCTCAGCACCGAGATCGCCGATATCTTCCGCTCCAACGCCCAGAAAAATGGCATTGTTCCGGTGGAGATCACGCCGGCCTTTTACCGGCATCTCCTTGATCATCCGGACAGCGCGGTGACGGTGGATCTGGATGCGCTCCAGGTATGCGCCGATGGAATCGAACCGCAGGCTTTCGAAATCGAGCCCTTTGCACGCCACTGTCTGATGACGGGTGTGGACCAATTGGGCTTCCTGGAAAGTCATGCCGAGGCCATTGCGCGCTTTGAGGAGGCCCGAGCATGACTGCGACCCTTGTTTATCTGCCCGGCGACGGCATCGGGCCGGAAGTCGGCGCCGTCGCGCTTCAGGTGATGGAGGCGGTGCAGGCCCGGTTTGGCGTGAGCTATCGTGTGGAGACGCATGTGATCGGCGGTGCGGCCATTGACGCGGCCGGTGAGCCGTTGCCCGAGGAGACACGGGCGGCGTTGACACGGGCCGATGCCGTTTTGCTCGGCGCGGTCGGTGGGCCACGCTGGGACGACGCGCCGGTGCGCCCCGAAGCTGGCCTCCTGGCCATGCGCAAGGCGCTGGGCGTTTTCGCCAATCTGCGGCCCGTAGTGCCCCATCCCAAAGTGCTCGACGCCTCGCCCCTGAAACCGGACATCCTTAAAGGCACGGACCTGATGGTCGTCCGGGAGCTGACGGGCGGGCTGTACTTCGGTGACAAGGCCCGCGATGCGACGCGCGCCCATGACACATGCGTCTATACGCGCGAGGAGATCGAGCGGGTGGTGCGCCGCGCCGCCGATCTGGCGCGCGCTCGCTCCGGCCGGCTGACCTCGGTGGATAAGGCCAATGTCCTGGAGACGAGCCGGCTCTGGCGGGCCGTCACGACCGAGGTGATGGCTGCGGAATACCCGGATGTGAGTGTCGAGCATCTCTTGGTCGATGCGGCGGCCATGCATCTGCTCAGCCGTCCGTCGAGTTTTGATGTGATAGTGACGGAGAATATGTTCGGCGACATCCTCACCGATGAAGCGTCCATGTTGGCCGGCTCCATGGGTCTGCTGCCATCGGCGTCACTCGGCACGGGCAGCGTTGGGCTTTACGAGCCCATTCATGGGTCGGCCCCCGATATCGCGGGCCAGGGCAAGGCCAATCCGCTGGCCATGGTGCTGAGCGTGGCGATGATGCTGCGCTATTCCTTCGCTCGCGAGGATGCCGCCTGTGCCGTGGAAGCCGCCGTCCATCGCTGCCTCGATACCGGTTTTGTGACAGCCGATCTGGGGGGCAGCTACAGCACCGACGCCGTGGGCCGTGCCGTCTGCGAGGCCCTCAAAAGGGACGCCCCGACGGCGGCGGCGGCCATTTGAGACCCTCGGTGGGGCGGCCTGCCGCCCCACACGACACTGTGCGCAGAGTGTGATGAGACGTTTCGCAATGCCTTTTGGTATCGTCGCGCCGCCGCGTGATGAACCGGGAGAGGGCAGGCGATGACTGACGAACTCGAAACCATGGCGCTCGAATACCACCGCTTTCCCGTGCCGGGGAAACTGCGTATCGAGCCCACCAAGCGCATGGTCAACCAGCGTGACTTGGCCCTTGCGTATTCACCGGGCGTGGCGGCCGCCTGTAATCTCATTGTCGATGACGAGAACGCGGCCGCCGAGGTGACCGCGCGGGGCAATCTCGTGGCGGTCATCTCCAACGGCACGGCCGTTCTGGGGCTCGGCGCCATTGGCCCGTTGGCGTCCAAGCCAGTGATGGAGGGCAAGGCGGTCCTCTTTAAGACCTTTGCGGGCATTGATTGTTTCGACATCGAAGTGAATGAACCGAACGCGGAGCGCCTGGCTGATGTGGTGACGAGCCTGGAGCCCACCTTCGGTGCCATCAATCTGGAAGACATCAAGGCGCCGGAATGCTTCGAGGTGGAGCGCATCTGCCGCGAGCGCATGAACATTCCCGTGTTCCATGATGACCAGCATGGGACGGCCATTGTGGTGGCGGCGGCCGTGACCAATGGCCTGGCGCTCGCGGGCAAGCGCATCGAAGATGTGCGGATCGCCTGCGCGGGCGCTGGTGCGGCGGCGTTGGCGTGCCTCAACCTCTTGGTCACGCTCGGCGCCAAACGCGAGAACATCTTTGTGTCCGATGTCGATGGGGTGGTCTATGAGGGTCGAACGGCCGGCATGGATCCCTATAAGGCCGTCTATGCCCAGCCAACGGACAAGCGCACACTCGCCCAGGCCATTGAGGGGGCCGACCTGTTCCTGGGCCTGTCGGCGCCACGCATCGTCAAGCCGGAATGGCTGAAGACCATGGGCGAGAAGCCCATCATTATGGCGCTGGCCAATCCGGAGCCGGAGATTCTGCCCGAATGGGCGCTTGAGGCCCGCCCGGACGCGATCATTGCCACGGGACGGTCCGATTATCCGAACCAAGTGAACAATGTTCTGTGCTTCCCCTTTATCTTCCGTGGTGCCCTCGATGTGGGCGCGACCACCATCAATGAGGCGATGAAAGCCGCCTGCGTGAAAGCCATCGCCGATCTCGCCAAGGCCGAGCCGTCCGATGTGGTGGCGCGCGCCTATAAGGGCCACACTTTGCGCTTTGGTCCGGAATACATTCTCCCCAAACCGTTCGACCCGCGCTTGATGGCGATGGTGGCGCCGGCGGTGGCCAAGGCGGCCATGGAAACGGGTGTGGCAACACGCCCGATCGAGGATTTCGACGCTTACGCCTTAAAGCTCGGCAATCTGGTCTACCGCTCTGGTCAGGTCATGCAGCCGGTGTTCGAGGCCGCCCGCCGCGCGCCGCAGCGAGTGGTCTATGCCGAGGGCGAAGACCCTCGGGTCCTGCGTGCGGTGCAGATCGCGCTGGATGATGGTCTGGCGCAACCAATTCTGATTGGGCGGGAGGCCGTCCTGTCCCGGATGATTCCAGAGCTGGGCCTGCGCTTCAAACTGGGAGAGGATGTTCCATTCGTGGATCCAGCCAACAATCCCCATGAGGAGCGACTGCGGGACCTGTATCTCAGCCTCACCGAGCGGCGCGGGATCACACCGGCCATGGCCGAGAACTTCGTGCGCACGCGGAATACGGTATTGGCGGCGTTACTGGTGCGTGCGGGTGCGGCCGATGCCTTGCTCTGCGGCACGAGCGATCGATATCTGAGCCATCTAGATTATCTGAACGACATTATCGGCTATGCACCAGGAGTGCGGTGTCCGGCGGCGGTACGGCTTGTCATTCTGAAGGACGGGTATCTGTTTGTCACCGATACCAATGTGAATGAGAATCCGAGTGCGGATGAACTGTGTGAAATCACCGTGCTGGCCGCGCGCGAGCTGCGGCGTTTCGCCATTGATCCGCGGGTGGCATTGATCTCGCACAGCAATTTCGGCGCCGCCGATGATGGCTCGGCACGCAAGATGCGCCAGGTCGCGCGCTTGCTGGAAGAGCGCCATGTGGATTTCGAGGTGGACGGCGAAATGCGCGCCGACGCCGCTGTGATCCCGGAGGTGCGCGCCACGGTGATGCCCAACAGCCGCCTGACCGGCGCGGCCAACCTGCTGGTCATGCCCAATCTGGATGCGGCGAATATCGCTTACAATCTGTGTTGGGCGGCCAATGATGGCCTGAGTGTGGGACCGATCCTGATCGGCATGGCCAAGCCGGTCCATGTGCTGTCGAACTCGGTCACCGTGCGGGGCATCGTCAATATGACGGCGATTGCCGTGGTCGATGCACAGGATGCTCAGGTGCTTTAATCCGCCTTTGCGGGATATGCACGCCGAGGCCGCATCATGATAGAGCATGATGTGAACGCGCCTCGGGCCACCCTCTTGACGGCAGGGCGCGACGGTAAACGTCCCGCCCTGTCCAGGAGGTGCCGCCGTGAGCGAGTCCGCTGCACGCCGTGAATCTGAGTCTCATCTCGCGGAGGATTTCGTCCTCTCGCCGGATTTTGTGCGCCGTGTGGTTATTGCGCTCGACGTGGGCGACGACCGGGCGGTGCAGGATCTGGTGGAGCCGCTGCACGCGGCCGACATGGCCGATCTGGTGGGGCTCTTGCGCCCGTTTGAGCGCAGGGCGCTGATTGCCGCTTTGGGCCATGGTCTCGATGCGGAGGTGCTCTCGGAACTCGATGAAGACGTGCGCGATGATGTGTTGCGTGTCATTGAGCCGGAAGTTCTGGCCGACGCGGTCGCGGAACTCGACAGCGATGACGCCATTTATCTCCTCGAAGACATGGCCGAGGAGCGCCAGAAGGAAGTCCTATCCTTCGTGCCGGAGCGCGAGCGCATCGCGGTCGAGCTGGGCCTGCAATATCCCGAATACAGCGCCGGGCGCCTGATGCAGCGTGATGTGATCGCCGTGCCGGATTTTTGGTCTGTCGGCCAGGTCATCGATTTCGCGCGGGAGGGCAAGGACCTGCCGGAGGATTTTTTCGAGATCTTCGTGGCGGACGCGCAAATGCGCCCCATCGGGTCGCTCCCGCTCGGCCGCTTGCTGCGCCATCAGCGCAAGACCCAGCTCACCGACATTATGGAAACCGAGCCGGTGATGATTCCTGCGCAAATGGAGCAGGAAGAGGTGGCGTATCTCTTCCAGCAATATCACCTGGTGTCTGCCCCGGTGGTGGATGAGGCGGGGCGGCTGGTGGGCATGCTCACCGTGGATGACATTATCGAAGTCATCCAGGACGAAAACGAGGAAGATGTCCTTGCACTGGGTGGTGTCGGCGAGGAGGGGATGTCGGACACGGTGCTGACCACCACACGGCGGCGGTTTTCCTGGCTTTTCGTGAACTTGCTGACGGCGGTGCTCGCCTCCCTCGTCATCAGCTTTTTCGATGAGTCCATCGAACAGGTGGTGGCCCTAGCCATTTTGATGCCGATCGTGGCCTCCATGGGCGGTAATGCGGGCACACAGACCCTGACGGTGGCCGTGCGAGCACTGGCAACGCGGGATTTGACGGCGGCGAATGCCTTCCGGATTGTGATGCGCGAAAGCCTGGTGGGCAGCCTCAACGGTGTTCTTTTCGCTGTTATCATGGGGCTTGTGGCTTATCTCTGGTTCCAGAGCGTGGAGTTGGGCGTGGTCGTGGGCGTTGCCATGATCATCAATCTTGCGCTGGCGGGCCTCTCGGGCATCCTGGTGCCCTTGAGCTTGCAGCGCATGGGTGCAGATCCCGCGCTGGCGTCGACAGTATTCGTGACCACCGTGACGGACATTGCCGGGTTTTTCGTTTTTCTCGGACTTGCCACCATCGTGCTCATGGGGTGAGGTGCGCCTGAGAGCACGCGGGCCGCTGAAGGGCCTGGCCCCAACGCGCCGTTAGAGAGAGGTTCTGCCGTGATGACAGTTTCGCCCGACCGCTTGGCCCGGATGACGAGCATGCTTGGCAAGACCCTGGGCGCGGCGGCGCTGGCGATCCTGCTGGCGGGTGTACCGGCCCTGGCGCAGGACGGCTCCTGGCGCAGCACGCGGGCCATGGATACGGCGCGCTCCAATGCGGCGGTGGCCGTGCATGAAGGTGAGATTTACGTGGCCGGTGGTGCCAGTGTCATTGGCCCGCGCGATGCGTTTGAAGTATTCGATCCTCGGGGTGAGATTTGGCGCCCCCTGGCCGCACTTCCCGAGGGGCGCGAGCGCTTCGGCATGGCGGCTCTGGGCGGCACCCTCTATCTGAGCGGCGGGTATGAGAAGGAGGCGCTGGAGGAAACCGCTGACCTCTGGATTTATGACACCGCGGACAATAGCTGGCGCCGGGGCCCGGATATGCCGGCCGCACGCGCGGGCCATACCATGGTGACCGTGGAGGGCCGGCTTTACGTTATTGGCGGTTTGGGTGGCGATGCGGCTCGCATCTTTGCCTTCGATCCGGCTGCGGAAACCTGGGAGACCATGGGCTGGCGGCTGCCGGAGCCTCGCGCCGATCTGGCGGCGGTGGTGCAGAACGGGGCTGTCTATGTCATTGGCGGCATGTCCGCGAGTGGTCAGTCGGCGCGCATGGACCGGCTTGACCCGCAAAGCGGCCGCTGGCAGGCCATGGCCGCGATGCCGCGCGCGCGCTCCGGCCACACGGCAGCGATTCTGCGCGGGCGCTTGCATGTGGCCGGTGGTGTCGCCCCGCAGGCGCTGAAGACCTATGCTGAACACGATGTCTACGACTTGGCGACGGGCCGCTGGAGCACCGCTGCGCCGTTGCCGACCCCGCGACATGGGCTCGTCTCGGCAAGCCTGAACGATAAGTGGTATGTGATCGGCGGCGGCTCGGGCGCTGGCTTTTTCACCGTGTTCACGGAAGCGGGCGCGGTTGAGGTGTTCGAGCCCACCGCTCGCTGATCCGCGCCGCATCACACCACACGACTCTCGCGGCCGTCGAACCATCCCCGGTTCAGGAGACCCATCATGATTCCCAATACGACGAGCGACTTCGATTTCGGCCTCGGCGAAACCATCGACATGCTGCGCCAATCCGTCGCGAATTTCACCGATCACGCCATCACGCCCATTGCGGAAGACGTGGACAAGACCAACACCTTCCCGCGCCATCTCTGGCCCGAGCTGGGCAGCATGGGGCTGCTCGGCATCACCGCGCCAGAGGCTTACGGCGGTGCGGAAATGGGATATCTGGCCCATTGCGTGGCGATGGAAGAGATCAGCCGGGGGTCGGCGAGCGTGGGTCTGTCCTACGGCGCCCATTCCAATCTCTGCGTCAATCAGATTGCGCTGAATGGCAATGACGACCAGCGCGGGCGCTATCTGCCCAAGCTGATTTCCGGTGAGCATGTGGGCGCCCTGGCCATGAGCGAGCCGGGCGCGGGGTCGGATGTGGTGTCCATGCGCCTGCGGGCCACCCGCGTCGCCGACGGTTATGTACTCAACGGCACTAAGTTCTGGATCACCAATGGTCCGGAAGCCGATGTTCTGGTTGTCTATGACAAGACCGACCCGGAAGAGGGCACGAGCGGCATCACCGCCTTCCTGATCGTCAAGGGCTTTGCCGGATTCTCGACGGCTCAAAAGCTCGACAAGCTGGGTATGCGCGGCTCGGATACCTGTGAGCTGATCTTTGAAGACTGCCATGTGCCGGACGAAAACGTCTTGGGCGAGATTGGCGGCGGCGTGGCCGTGCTCATGAGTGGTCTGGATTATGAGCGCGCGGTGCTGGCGGCGGGGCCGTTGGGGATCATGCGCTCGGCTATGGATATGGTCCTTCCGTATGTGCATGAACGCAAGCAATTCAACGCCCCGATCGGGACCTTCCAGCTCGTCCAGGGCAAACTTGCCGACATGTACACCAAGATGAATGCCAGCCGCGCCTATGTCTATGCGGTGGCGCGCGCCTGCGATGAAGGCCGCACCACACGGCGCGATGCGGCAGGCGCCATCCTCTACGCGGCTGAACGGGCGACGGAAGTGGCGCTTGATGCCATCCAGCTTCTGGGCGGCAATGGCTACATCAACGACTATCCCACGGGGCGATTGCTGCGTGATGCCAAGCTTTATGAAATCGGCGCCGGGACGTCGGAAATTCGCCGCATGCTGATCGGCCGGGAACTCTTTGAATTGACGGCATAAGAACCGTTTGCACGGGAAGGAACACCACTCATGAGCCAAGACAATCCCATCGTTATTGTCGGCGCCGCGCGCACCGCGCTCGGCTCGTTTCAAGGCGACATGGCGCCCGTAACCGCGCCGGAGCTGGGCGCGGTGGCGATTCAGTCGGCGCTGGAGCGCGCCGGGCTGTCGCCTGACCAGGTGCAGGAAGTGATCATGGGCTGTGTTTTGCCGGCCGGGCAGGGCCAGGCTCCTGCCCGTCAGGCAGCGATCAAAGCGGGTATCCCCAACACCGTGCCTTGCGTGACCGTGAATAAAATGTGCGGCTCGGGCATGAAAAGCGTGATGATGGGCCGGGCCGCTCTGCTGGCGGAGGAATTCGGCGTGGTGGTCGCTGGCGGCATGGAGAGCATGACCAATGCGCCTTATCTGCTACCCAAGGCCCGTGGCGGCATGCGCCTGGGCCATGGGCAGGTCATCGACCACATGTTCATGGACGGCCTGGAAGACGCCTATGAAAAGCGTCTGATGGGCAGCTTTGCCGAGGACACCGCCCAGCAGTATCAGTTCACCCGCGAGGCCCAGGACGCCTTCGCCATCACCTCCCTGACCCGCGCTCAAGAGGCTCAAGCCTCCGGCGCGCTGGAGGCGGAAATCGTCCCCGTTACGGTTTCGACCCGGAAGGGCGAAGTGGTGGTGCAGGCGGATGAACAGCCGCGCACGGCCAATCCGGACAAGATCCCAACGTTGAAGCCCGCCTTTGCCAAGGATGGGACGGTCACGGCCGCCAATTCCAGTTCCATCTCCGATGGTGCTGCCGCGCTCGTCCTGATGCGGATGAACGAGGCCAAAGCGCGGGGCTTGACGCCGCTGGCGCGCATCATCGCCCAAACCCAGCACGCCCACGAGCCCGCCTGGTTCACCACCGCACCCGTGGGGGCCATGAAGAAACTGTTTGAGGCCACGGGCTGGGGGCCGGACACGGTCGATCTGTTCGAGATCAACGAAGCCTTCGCCGTGGTGACGATGGCTGCCATGCGCGATCTCGGTCTGGACCATGCGAACGTGAATGTGAATGGCGGGGCCTGTGCCATCGGCCATCCCATCGGGGCCTCCGGCGCGCGTATTCTGGTCACGCTGCTCTACGCTCTCCAGGCGCGGGGTCTGACCAAGGGCGTGGCCAGCCTGTGCATCGGCGGCGGCGAGGCGACCGCGGTCGCGATTGAGCGGCTGGCCTGAGCCATGAGTGCTGCCCGCCATTTTCCGCCCAGCTACGGTATGGGCCGCAAGCGGTTTCTCGATGCCGTTAAAGCAGAAGGCGCGGTTCTGGAAGCCCTCCAGAACCCCACCGCCAACGGTCCCCGCGATGAACCCCTCTACATGGACGTGGCGCGCCTTGGGCCGGCGCCGGGTGAGGCTGCCAAACTGCTGCTCCTCACCTCGGCGGTGCACGGGGTAGAGGGGTTTTGCGGGTCAGGCCTGCAAACGGGTCTGGTGCGCGAAGATATGCACACCGAGCTTGAGCCGGACACGGCCCTGGTCCTGGTCCATGCGGTCAATCCCTATGGCTTTGCTCATGTGCGCCGGGTCAATGAAAACAACATCGACCTCAATCGCAATTTCCTCGACCACACGGCGCCTCATCCAGATGACAGCGCCTACGGCACGGTCCATGACCTGATCTGCCCGCCGGATCTACCGGATGCCAAAGACGCCTGGGACGCCAAGATCCGGGCCTATATCGACGATCATGGATTGCCGGCGTTCCAGGCGGCCGTGTCCGGCGGCCAATGGAGCCATGCGGATGGCCTGTTCCATGGTGGCCAGGCGCCGGCCTGGTCGAACGTCACATTGCGCGAGATCGTGCAGCGCCATGGTGCCGGTGCCCGCTCCATTGTGCATTTGGATTTGCATACGGGGCTCGGGCCCTACGGCGTTGGCGAACTCATCGCCAAACCGGGGACCAGCGGCACGCCGGACAAGGCCCGTGCCTTTTTCACCGGTGTCACCTCGACCGAGGATGGCTCATCGGTGTCAGCACCGTTGCGCGGGGTGGTGACGGATATCTGGACGCCGGTCGAGGACAAGGCCGAGGTCATGGCACTGACCCTCGAATTTGGCACTCGTGATCTCTACACGGTGCTTGATGCGCTGCGCCTTGATAACTGGCTGCATCTTCACGGCGACGTGGAGAGCGAGCGCGGCCGCGCCATCAAGGAGCAGATCCGAGACGCTCTCTTCCCTGATGAAGACCGGTGGAAAGACATGGTCTTCACCCGCACTGTCGAGGTGGTGCGCGGCGCCATCCGCGCCCTGAACGCCTGACCATCACCACAAGAGGTCATCATGATCACCTTGCATCACTTGCGTATCGGCCGCTCCATTTTCACGGTCTGGCTGCTGGAGGAAATGGGGCTCGACTACGCGCTGAAAGTCTATCAGCGCCATCCCGAGACCTTCCGCGCGCCGCCGGAGCTGCGCCAGATCCACCCATTGGGGAAATCTCCGGTGATCGAGGATGATGGCGTGTTGGTGGCCGAATCAGCCGCTATCGCCACCTATTTGTTGGACCAGTATGGGGCCGGCAGCAGCCTGCGCCCGGATCCATCCGACAAGGCCGCCTCGGCGGAGTATCTGGAATGGCTCCACTATCCGGAAGGCTCGGCGTTCCTGCCGCTGTTTCTGGAAATGATCATGGGCCGCACGGGCGAACGGCCGCTGGGCTTCGACGCCTTCGCTCGGGGCGAGGTGAAGCTTCACCTCGATCACATGGCGGCGAAACTTGGGGACAAGCCATTTCTGCTGGGCGACCATCTGAGCGTGCCAGACATTGCCATGACCTACATCGTGTCCCTGGCCGCGCGCGTGAAACAGCTCGATGGCTATCCGACCTTGAGCGCCTATTCCGAGCGCATGATGGCCCGACCCGCGTTCCAGCGGGCCATTGAACGGGCTGTGGAGTAGGTCAATCGACTTATCACGCCGCGCGTGCTACCGCTCGCGTACCATTCTTGAGCGATGATCCTCATGACGCAAACACCCGACAAGGACAGCCCCCCGGATCTGTGGTCCCGCATGGAGACCTTGTCGCGGATCGTTGCGGCCATTGCTGTGCCTCTGGTGGTGGGGATTGTGGGGTATTGGGTTCAAAACTCCATGAAGTCTCAGGAGTTGGATCTGGAATATGTCACCATCGCGTTGCGTATTCTGGATAAGGAAGACTCCTCAGAGCCCATGCGCGAGTGGGCGATCCAGCTTCTCAATGACAATTCGCCCACGCCATTGCCGCAGGAACTGAAGAGCGGTTTGTTGTCCGGTGCCGATCAATTGCCCGAGGAGGTGAGCCGACCCGCACCAGCACCGGCACCGCGATCAGGGCCCGCGTCACGGTGGGACCTCAATGCCTATTATGCCCCCTTGGCCGCAGCCGATGACGCGGCGGAGACCCGGATTGTCCTTCACACGATCATCCGCAACCATCGTGTGATTGGCTTTAATGATCTGTGGGATCATCTGACCGTGACCGACGCGGATCCCCAGCAAGAGGGGCATGTGCTGACCGTCTATGCCCGGGCCTCGTTGGGCGCGAGCAGCCGTTTGCGGGGCGTGGTCTCGGACACGGTATGGAACCGGGAGCATGTCTGGCCGCAAAGCCGCGGCTTCTCGCGGCAAGGCGCGCTGCCGCTTCACCATGCCTGGCCTGCCCATTCCGATCTGCACAATGTGCGCCCGGCGCTTGCGCGGTTGAACGCCCATCGGGGCGCTAAAGCGTTCGCCATGGCCCAAGGGCCGGGGGCGGTGACATCGGGCGGGACGATCACGGATACGGTCTTTGAGCCACTCGATGACACCAAGGGCGACATTGCCCGTACCCTTTTCTACATGGACGTGCGCTATGAGCCAGCCGATGGCCTGGACCTGGCGGTGACGGTGGACGACGAGCCGCCCCTGCCACCGGCGGTGGGCGACAGCCTGTATCGCGGCACGATAGGTCATCTGTGTACGCTGCTTGCCTGGCATGCTCAGGACCCACCCGATGAGGGTGAAATGCGCCGCAATGACCTCGTCTATGGTATTCAGGACAACCGCAATCCCTTCGTGGATCGGCCCGATCTGGCAGCGGTGCTCTTCGGCCCGCGCTGTTCCGATACGCAGGAGCCTCTATGAGCGTTCTCTCTTCGGCCATTGATCCGCGTTCCGACGCGTTCAAAGAGAACCGCGCCGCCATGGGCGCGCTGGTAAGGGATCTGGAATCCCAGCTGGAGACGGCGGCGCAAGGGGGCGATGAACGGGCGCGGGAGAAGCATACGGGCCGGGGCAAGCTGTTGCCGCGCGACCGGGTGCGCGAACTGCTGGATCCTGGTGCGCCGTTTTTGGAGCTGTCGCCGCTTGCGGCCCACGGCATGCATGGCGGTGCGATTCATGGCGCGTCCATGATTACGGGCATTGGCCGGGTACGTGGACGCGAAGTGATGGTGGTGTGCAATGACGCCACGATCAAAGGCGGCACATATTATCCGGAAACGGTGAAAAAACACCTGCGCGCGCAGGAGATCGCCCGCGAAAACCAGTTGCCGTGTCTTTATCTGGTGGACTCCGGTGGGGCCAATCTGCCCAACCAGGCAGAGATTTTTCCGGATCGGGAGCATTTCGGCCGCATCTTCTTCAATCAGGCGAACATGTCCGCCCAAGGTATTCCGCAGATCGCGGTGGTCATGGGCTCTTGCACGGCGGGTGGCGCCTATGTGCCGGCCATGTCCGATGAAACGGTGATTGTGCGCCAGCAGGGCACGATCTTTCTCGGTGGCCCACCGCTGGTGAAGGCAGCCACCGGGGAAGTGGTGAGCGCGGAGGATCTGGGGGGTGCGGATGTGCATGCGCGCACCAGTGGCGTCGCCGACCATTACGCGGCCGACGATGCCCATGCGCTCGCCATTGCGCGCCAGATCGTTGGTACGCTGAACCGACCCAAAACCGTGGGCCTCGACCTGCGCGAGCCGGAAGCCCCGGCCTTTGACCCTGCCGAGTTGGAAGGCGTTGTCCCCACCGCGCTTTCGGTGCAATACGATGTGCGCGAGGTCATTGCCCGCCTTGTGGACGGCTCCCGCTTTGACGAATTCAAGGCGCTTTACGGCACCACCATTGTCACAGGCTTTGCCCATATCGAAGGCTATCCCGTCGGGATCGTCGCCAATAACGGTATCCTGTTTTCCGAAAGCGCGCTGAAAGCGGCCCATTTCATCGAGCTGTGTAGCCAGCGCGGCATTCCGCTCATCTTCCTGCAGAATATCGCGGGCTTCATGGTGGGGCGGAAGTATGAAAGCGGCGGCATAGCCAAAGACGGCGCCAAGATGGTCACGGCCGTGTCCTGTGCTCAGGTCCCCAAATTCACCGTGCTGATCGGCGGTTCCTACGGGGCGGGCAATTACGG
>CAZVEE010000047.1:0-26955 GCA_964625525.1 uncultured Alphaproteobacteria bacterium
CCATCCGGGTGTTCCAGGGCGAGCGGGAAATGGCCGCTGACAACAAGCTTTTGGGTCAATTCGACCTGGTGGGCATTCCGCCAGCCCCGCGCGGTGTGCCGCAAGTGGAAGTCGCCTTTGACATCGACGCCAATGGCATCGTGAACGTGTCCGCCAAAGACAAGGCCACGAACAAGGAACAGGCGATCCGCATCCAGGCCTCTGGCGGCCTGTCCGACGACGACATCGAAAAAATGGTCCGCGACGCCGAAGAGCATCGCAATGAGGACCAGGAACGCCGCCGTCTGGTGGAAGCCAAGAACCAGGGTGAAGCGCTGGTGCACCAGACCGAAAAGCAGCTTGAAGAGTATGGCAGCAAGCTCGAAGGCGGCGACAAAGCCGCCATCGAGGAAGCCCTAACCGCCCTCAAGAGCGAGCTGGAAGGGACGGACTCGGCGGCGATCCAGACCAAGACCCAAGCGCTGGCGCAGGCCGCCATGAAGCTCGGCGAGGCTATCTATCGCCAGGACGGCGGTGGAGATGCCGGTGGTGCAGCGCCCGGCGGTGATACCGACGGGACCGCCGACGGCGTGGTCGATGCGGACTTCGAAGAAGTCGATGACGACAAGAAGTCCGGCGGCGCCCAGCAAACGGGCTGATCCGCGCTTCGCGTCACTCGGACGTTAGGAATCCGCGAGGGCAGCGCCCGGTCCACTGGGGCGGGCTGCTCGCTCGCGGCCCGCATTGGGCACGGGGCAGCGACTCATGAGCAAACGGGATTATTACGAGGTTCTGGGCGTCGCGCGTGGCGCGAACGCGCAGGACATCAAATCCGCCTATCGCAAACTGGCGATGCAATACCATCCGGACCGCAATCCGGATAACCCGGAGGCGGAGCAAAAGTTCAAAGAAGCGAGCGAGGCCTATGAAGTCCTGAAGGACGATCAGAAGCGCGCCGCCTATGACCAATTTGGTCACCAAGCTTTTGAAGGCGGCATGGGCGGCGGGCGCGGGCCCGGCGGCTTTGGCGGCGGTGGAGCGGACTTCACCAGCGCCTTTGCCGACGTGTTCGACGATCTGTTCGGCGAGTTCATGGGCGGGCGGCGCGGCGGTGGCCGGGGCCAATCCCGCGGCGCTGACCTGCGCTACAACATGGACATCACCCTGAACGAAGCCTTCACCGGCAAAAAGGCGCAAATTCAGGTCCCCCGGACCATCATCTGCGACCGCTGCGACGGCACCGGCGCAGAACCGGGGTCCAAGCCGGTCACCTGTCCGACCTGTTCTGGCATCGGCAAAGTGCGCGCCACGCAAGGGTTCTTCACGATTGAGCGGACTTGTCCGACCTGCGCCGGCACGGGGCGGATCGTCAAGGATCCCTGCAAGGCCTGTGGCGGCCAAGGCCGGCTGGAGAAAGAAAAAACCCTGTCGGTCACCATCCCGCCCGGGGTGGAGGACGGCACCCGCATTCGGCTCGCGGGCGAGGGTGATGCGGGTCTGCGCGGCGGCCCGAGTGGTGATCTCTACATCTTCCTGACTGTGCGGGACCATCCGCTGTTCTCGCGCCAGGGCGCGGATCTGCACTGCAAAGTGCCGATTTCCTTCACCACCGCGGCGCTGGGCGGGGAACTGGAAGTGCCCACTCTCGCGGGCAGCAAGGCTAAGGTGCGCGTGCCTGAAGGCACCCAGTCGAACCGGCAGTTTCGCCTGAAAAATCTTGGCATGCCGATCCTGCGCTCGCAGAACAATGGCGATCTCTATGTCCACACAGTGGTTGAGACGCCGCAAAACCTGTCCAAGCGCCAGAAAGACCTGCTGAAAGAGTTCGAAAAGGCCTCTTCGGACAGCACGAACCCGGAATCCAACAGCTTTTTCGGCAAAATGAAGGATTTCCTGGACGGTTTGGGCGGGAAATAGCCCGGACCATCGCTGGACGGGGTTATGACCCCGTCCCGAGCGCCTTGAGGGTATCGCCCACCAGAGTATAGCTGGCGGTATAAAGATCGCCGAAATCGAGCGCTAATTGGCGCGAATGCGTGAAAACAGCGCCATGAGTGGCCGGATCGGCCACGTCAAAACCCTCGACGGCCTCTTTAGACCGCTCCAGCACCCCTTCATAGGCCGTGAGATAGTCCCGGAAGCCGGTGTAGAAGCCGTGCACGGCGCCGCCGCCCTGCCGACCGAACAGGTCGATCAGCCGGCCCTGATGGGCTTCGAACAAGGCGATGGGCTTGTGAGCGCTGAATTCGGCGTCGAAAGGCAGTAGGACCTGTTGAGCGCCGCTGAACAGACCTCCGCCCGTGATGAGCACCACCTGTTGATCATCCAGATCTTGCCGCCGGGCTTCGGCCACCGCCCGCTGCACCGCCTGGGCCACAATATCGAGCTTGCGGCCGACTTCATTGACGGCGACCAATTTCAGAGTGAAATCATCGAACAGGGCGCGCGCGGTTTCACCCTGAGCCCCGGCCTCGGCCGTTTCCAGCCAGGGCGCCATGGCCTCGTGTACCGCATGGATGATGAACAGGTTTTCGATCTGCATCGCTGATCCTTGTCCCGTTGGCGCCCGCCCGAGCGCTTCACCTTACCCAAAAAGCCATGAGGCGCCCATGACCGACGCGCAAAAGTCCCTCAAACTCGCCGTGCTCGGCGCCACCGGGCGCATGGGCCGCACGCTGATCCAGCGTATCGCCGGCGCGCCAGACCTGGAGCTGACCGCGGCGTTGGAGGCGCCCAAGCACGAACGCTTGGGCGCGGATGCCGGATTGGAAGCCGGCGCTGGCGCGCTGAACGTGCCGGTCAGCGCCGATCTGGGCGCCGGCCTTGCGGTGGCGGATGGTCTTATCGATTTCACCACCCCCGGCGCCACACGCATGGCGCTTGAAGCCACGCGAGCGGCCGGCTGTTTCCACATCATTGGCACCACTGGGTTTGGTCGCGGCGACGACGCAGCCGTGGCCGACGCGGCCAAGACCATTCCCATTGTCAAAGCAGGGAATTTCAGCCTCGGCGTTGCGCTCTTGTGCACATTGGTGGAGCAAGCGGCAGCCGCGCTGGGCCCAGACTTCGATATTGAAATTGTGGACATGCACCACCGCCACAAAGTCGACGCGCCCTCCGGCACCGCCTTGATGCTGGGCGAAGCGGCGGCCAGCGGCCGGGGCCAGCCCCTCGATACGCTGCGCGAACCGGCTCGCGAAGGACCGGCCAATGCCCGCACGCCCGGCGGCATCGGCTTTGCCGCCTTGCGGGGCGGCGGCGTGGTGGGTGAGCACAGCGTTGTCCTGGCCGGCCTGTCGGAACGGTTGGAGCTGACCCACCGGGCGGAAGATCGCGCACTCTTCGCCGATGGTGCGCTCCGGGCCGCCCGCTTTGCTGCCGATGCGGACCCGGGGCTTTACGGGATGCAAGAGGTCCTGGGTTTAGGCGCGTTTTCCTGTTAACATTTCCGCCTGGACAGGGCGCCAAACCAGCGACCAAGAGCCGTTTCACGGACCGGGTTGTCATTGAAGCGGCTCAAAGCACAGCTTAGCCGCGCTCCATCTCCCTCAAAGCTTCAAGCAACGCCTCGGCCACTTCGCCGCGCTCATCCGGGGACAGAAACGCAGCGATGATCAATCGTTGGCCCCGGGATGTCAGCACCAGCTGGCTCTCATGGCGCGGCGGGTTATCCATATCCACCCGCAACCAGGTGGGCTCAAATGTCCAGGTCTGAGACCGCCCGGCCGGGTCCGTCCGCGTCACCGTCAGGGCGCGGGCCGTCAGGTGCAGTGTTTCACGCAGCCGCCCCTGGCGGTAACTCAAGCGAAAGGCCAGATAGATCAGCGCCACATCCAGCACGTAGAAGACGACGATGGGCCAGGCGCCGCGCTGCAGATAAAGCAGGCTCATGCCCACGCTGGTGACCAGCACAATGGCCATGACGATGAGAAACCCACGCCGCCCAAGCGAGCGATTGGGATAGAGCACCGCGTTGAAATAGACCCGCTCCGTCTCGCTCATCCTGTGCCGGTCTCCCCTGCTAATTTTTCGCTTGCGCCCGCGCCGGGGCGAGCTAGCGTCGCGCCACCATGCGCCGTCGAATGCCCCTTGATCATATCGCCGAGCTGTTTGCCCGACTGCAGGCTCAGGCACCCGCACCGGAGACTGAACTCGCCTATCACAGCCCTTACACGCTGTTGGTGGCCGTGGTTCTGTCGGCCCAGGCGACCGACAAGGGCGTCAACCGGGCCACCGGTCCGCTGTTTGCGCTTGCTGACACGCCGGAAGCCATCGTGGCACTGGGCGAGGAGCGGGTGCGCGACCTGATCAAGACCATCGGCCTTTACAAAAATAAGGCGCGCAACGTCATCGCCCTATCCGAAGCGCTGATTGCCAAGCATGGCGGCGCCGTGCCGCAGGAGCGGGACGCGCTGGAGGCACTGCCGGGCGTGGGGCGCAAAACAGCGAATGTGGTGCTGAACGTGGCCTTTGGCCAGCCGACCATGGCGGTGGATACCCACATCTTTCGGGTTTCGAACCGCACGGGCATGGCCCCGGGCAAGGACCCGCTGGCAGTAGAGCGGAAACTGCTGGACGTGGTGCCCGAGCCCTACATGATGCACGCACACCACTGGCTGATCCTGCTTGGGCGGTATGTGTGCAAGGCGCGCAAGCCCGATTGCCCCACCTGTGTCATCGCCGATCTGTGCACTTTCAAAGAGAAAACGCCAGCGCCGGCCGATTGATCTCAGGAGCCCGCACTCTGGCGCGCTTGATAGGCGGTGGCGATATCGCTGATGCAGGCTTGCAGCCGCGCCTCTACCGCGCGAGGGGTGCGCACATGACGGTCCGCCTCCAGGTGATGCACCGAATAGACGCCCTCGCCCTCGTCGTAGAGGATGAAATAAACCACACAATCAGGATGGGTATAGGTCCAGAACTGAGCACCGGGCTCGGCGCGGCGCAAGTCCGGCTCGCCAAAGCGGGCGAGCAGGAATTCGGGTTGCTTGCCGGCCACTTCCGTCGTTTCAGGGACCGTGATGTCGCGGCGTCGCATGCGCCGCTGCTCGCTCTTGGCCGCCTCGCCCTCGGCCACGGGCTCGTCGGCGGACGTGTCGAGCAAGGTCTGCATGGTGCCGCCAGGCGCGCAGGCCACCAGTAAGGCCGGTACCGCCAGCACCGCCAGAGATCGTGCCAATCGCATCCCCGTCCCCTCCTTACCCGGTCTCCAGGCCATACTCCGCGGCCGTTCCGCTTTGCACCGCCCGGGCCCGCACTTCCTGAAACACATGCACCATCAGCGCGGCCCCGAACAAGGGCGCGAAGAAATTGAAAATCGGGATCAACAGGCCCGCCGCCACGATCATGCCGGCGCAAAAGATCCGCACGCGATGAGCCCGGCGCAATCGCCGTGCCGCCGGTGCTGGCCCATGGCGCAGCGCCACCATCTCAAAATACTCCCGCCCCGCCAGGTAACCGTTCAGAACGACAAATAAGGCAATGCTCAAAGGCGGAATAAACAGAAAGACGAGATACAAAGGCAGCGCCAGCACGTTCAAAAACAGCGTTTTGACCGCCAAACGCAAACCCACGGTGACATTTTCCGCCAAAGTCGGGTCGCGCGGCCCGTATTGGTTCGGATAGTAGCGCCGTTCGACGATTTCAGACGCTTCTTCGGCGAAAAAGGACACCGCAATCGAGCTGGCAGGCACCAAAAGCAGGACGCTGGCCCCAAACACGAGGACCCCGAGCGCCACAGAGCCCCAGTCGCTGGCCAACCAGGCCTCCACGTAAGGACCCGCGATCCAAACACCGAACCAGCCCAACAGCGCCAGGAACACAGCGGTCAGCGCCACCGCTTTCACCGCGATGAACAGGAAGCGCACGCTCAGAAACTGCGTCAGTGCGCGGGCCACATGTTGCAGCATCCCAAAGTCTCCCGCTAAAACCCTCTGCAAGACGGCACCTGGACCAGGTGCTTGGTCCTCACGAAACATGGGCCCAGATATCCCGTCGCGCCAGCGCTTTCCGAATTTGACTCGCAAAGGGAGACCATTAGATGGCCTCGACCGATTACGACGTTCTCGGCATTGGAAATGCCATTGTTGACGTTCTTGCCCAGGCCGACGACGCTTTCCTTGAAACCAATGAGATCGCCAAAGGCGCGATGACCCTGATCGACGCTGATCGGGCCACGAACCTGTATGAGCGGATGGGCTCGGGCGTGGAAGTTTCGGGCGGATCGGCGGCCAATACCATCGCCGGTATTGCCTCGCTGGGGGGTAAAGCCGCCTATATCGGCAAAGTGCGCGACGATCAGCTCGGCGAGGTCTTCGCCCACGACATCCGCGCCACCGGCGTGGAGTATGTCACGCCTTTCCTGACCGATGGGCCGCCCACGGCCCGCTGCTTGATCCTGGTGACGCCGGACGCCCAGCGCAGCATGAATACCTTCCTGGGCGCCTCCAGCCTGCTCACCCCGGCGGATGTGGACGACAAGCTCGTGGCGGCGGCTGGCATCACTTACATGGAAGGCTATCTGTTCGACCCGCCCCAGGCGAAAGAAGCCTTCTACAAGGCTGCCGCGACCGCGCACGAAGCGGGACGGAAAGTGGCGCTGACCCTGTCGGATGCCTTTTGCGTGGACCGGCACCGGGCGGATTTCCAACACCTGGTGGCCCGTGAGGTGGACATCCTGTTCGCCAATGAAAGCGAAATCACCTCGCTCTACGAAACCGACAGCTTCGATGACGCCATGGCGC
This sequence comes from uncultured Alphaproteobacteria bacterium, assembly GCA_964625525.1. GTDB lineage: Bacteria > Pseudomonadota > Alphaproteobacteria > JAJFIK01 > JAJFIK01 > CAZVEE01. The sequence goes on from CAZVEE010000047.1 coordinate 6,723, forward strand.
GGGTGCGCACCGAATGCGAAATCGCTGCGCTGACGCGCTCCGAAAAAGGGTCAGTGATCGTGCGGGGTGATGAGCAGCACAGCGTGCCGGCCGAACCCGTGGACACGATCGTGGACACCACCGGCGCGGGCGACCTTTACGCCGCCGGCTTCCTATACGGCTTTTCCCAAGGCAAAGACCTGGCCACCTGCGGGCGCATTGGCAGCATCGCCGCCGCTGAAGTGATCAGCCATTTCGGCGCCCGGCCGGAGACCGACCTGAAGACACTGATCGCCGCCAAAGGGCTTTAACGCGGCCGATTGGCCTTTTCCGTATGGCCCGATGTGCCCTCACGCCGCTCCAGTTCCGCGGCCACCGCGGCGGGATCCACGCCCGCCGCGTCCCACAGAATCAGTAGGTGGAACAGCAAATCGGCTGATTCGCTCACCAAGTGTTCTTTTGGTCCAGCAACCGCCGCCATGGCGGTTTCCACCGCCTCCTCACCCAGCTTTTTCGCGCAATGCTCGACCCCCTTGGCCAGTGTGGAGGCCACATAGGAGGTATCCGACGGCGCCTCCCGGCGCGCGGCAATCACCCCGCCCAGCCGCTCCAGCACGGCGGAAAGTCCTTTGAAATCAGGCTGTGTCATGGCCGCAGACCTAGCAGAGGACCCGCTCTGGTGGAAGCGCTGTCCCAAGCTGGTTGTGCACAGGTGCAACACCTAGGCGATTAGTCCATGTCGGCAACGCGGAGATGCAGGACAGGAGGGATAGACAATGCTAGCCTATGACCGATTGGACAGATTGAAGCGGCGCGCTTCTTGCGACCTCGGGGGTCGTGACGGGTTGAGCGCGTCAATGGAAACCAGACGTTAAGCCAGAGCCTGAGACAATTTTTGCGCGCAGTCTGATTGCCGACGGGGCAATGGCGCAGTTTCGGCCTGGTGAAACAGTCTCCGGTGCCCGCTTGTTGGGGCAAGCTCGCACCGGATGAGCGTGAGTAAGGGATGCAGTTATGGCGAGTGATGCGTTTCGTCAGCAAGTAGCGACCCGTGTACAAGACATGTTGGGAGAGCCTATTCCCAACAGCTCAGCCGATCACGCTGCGGTCCTGATCGAACACTTGTTTGGCAGCGCCGACCGGCGCATGGACATTGTCGCTGACACGCTTCCGGCGCAGATTTTCGCCACGCCAGATGTGCTTGAAAAGGCGGAAGCCTTCCTTGCCAAACCGGGCGGACGGCTCCGACTTCTTGTCGAAGATGCGGATGCGATTAGCGCGCATCCGCTGTTCGGCCCAGCCGCCGCGCGCGGCGCCATTGATGTCCGTGTTGCCCCGCCGTCTGTCTGCTCCCGCATCGCCTTCCATTTCGCCGTGAGCGACGGCACCAGCTACCGCTTTCAACATGACCGCACGCTGCACGCCGCCGTCGGCGCCTTTGGCGACATGGACGGGGCGGCTAATCTGGAAAATATCTTCCAATCGTTATGGGATGCCTCGGCGGCCGCCGACGACACCATCCACTAATCGCGGCAAACGGTTTTCTTTCAGGCTTTTGTGGGTTTTTTCGCCCAAAACATGGGTTCTTGTGCCCACGCGGTGAACCGCGCTTCCACCTTTTTCCAGTCCCGAGTCGCCGCTTTGCGATGCCACTCGATTACCCGCGCCACGGCATGGGTGAGACCCGGGTCCGCGCTGTGCTCTAAAAGACCAGGCAGCAAAGTTTCAGCGGTCGCCATATCGTTCAACGCGCCAAACAGATCCTGCAACCGCGCCAGCCGCTTGCCATAGGCGGCGGCCGCCTGCGGATCGAACAGACCGCCGAAAAACTCAACCGCATAGCGCAGTTTCTTGATTTCAATGCGCAGGGCATGGCGCGCCTCCACATCAAGACCTGCCAGATCATCCGCCGGGGCCCGCACGCGGGCGGCCCGTTTGTCGAGCATCCCCCGTGCAAACCCCCGGGCCGAGCGGCCAAGCCGTGGCAGGGCCGCATCCGTCCGCCAGCCTCGCGCTTCGATCATGTCCGACAGGCCAAGCGCGAACTGCGCCACCAAGCTGGTGTCTTGGAAGACGGCCAGCAGAGCGTCCCATTCCCGCTCGCGCCGCTCCGCCAGGCGATCGCCTAAGCGGAGCAGGTGCAGATCGCTCTCACCATGGTCGAGCACAGGGGCCAGGATCTCACTGCTCACCACATCCAGATCCCGCACACGCCCCAACAGACCAGCGAGCGTGCGGGCCTGCAACGCCAGATCGCTCAGCGCCGCGCGGCCTGTGGCCTGGCGAAACACACTGATCGCGGCGCGCAGGCGGCGCAGGCCCACACGCATCTGATGCACGCCGACCGGATCGCGGGCCTCCACGACCGTCGGTTCATTGGCGACAATCTGAGCCAAGCATTCGGAGAAGACCGCCGCCATGGCCTTTTCCGTCGTGGCTTTACCGGGGAGCACGGGGGCAAGGGCCTTGCGGGGGCTGGGCAAGGTCCCCTCACGCAGCGCATAGCCCCGCGCCGCCTTGCTGGCCACGCCGAGCCGCACCGGCGCCTGCGTGCTGAGAGCCCGGGCGAGCGTGAGAAGGGCGCGCGGGTTCCCCTCGACAAGTTCCAACTCCACCTCGCAGAGGGGGCGGCGCAAGGGGCCAGCTTGAATCTCGCCCCGATCCACAGCGATTTCCACCGCCGTGCCACAGGGCATGGTACAGACGCGTTTGGCGCGCTGCACCACAGTGCGAAAGACGGAGCGGAGATATTTCACCGCCATTTGGTCTTCGACCATGGCGCGCAGACCCGCATGGGGGATGCGGGACGGATCCGGGTCGGGCGAAGACAGGTCGGCGTCGAATTCAGCCCGGTCCGTGACGGCGCCAGCGGCCGTGCCGTGAGTCTTGACCGTTTGCACAATGCGGCCCTTGGCTTCGCGCACCCGCAAGGCAAAGCCCCGGCGCAGAAACGCGTGGTCGCCCGTGTCGTAATAGGTGGTCACCTGGCGCACTGGCTCACGGGCGAGGGCCGCGGCCACGGACGGATCGGCGGCCAGCGCCTCAAGCGCGTCTGGCGCCACAAGCAATGTCAGCTCAATTTCCCGATCACCCGTCTCAGGCTCCGTTCCAGACCGTTCCGCCATGCACCCCGCCAGCCCCCGTCAACACCCATGGCTCGTCATAGTAGCAGAAGCCGCCGCGTCCGTCATGGAATGCCCGCATGTAAACTCGCCTAACGGGTATTCCGCGACGGTTTCGTGACACTGCCTACAAAATGGGCAAGTCAGTCGGTGTGGCGCACCGGCAAGCCCGCCGCCGCAAGATGCGTCTTGGCCTCTGCGAGGGAGTGTTCCCCAAAATGGAAGATGGATGCCGCCAAGACCGCATTGGCCCGGCCTTCCCGGGCGCCTTCGACCAGATGGTCGAGCGTCCCGACGCCCCCGGACGCGATGACCGGCACGGACACCGCATCCGACACCGAGCGGGTCAAGGCCAAGTCGAAGCCGGAACGCGTGCCATCGCGATCCATGGAGGTCAGGAGGATCTCGCCCGCGCCCCGCTCCACCACGGTGCGCGCGAACTCCACCGCGTCAAGGCCCGTGGGCTGGCGCCCGCCATGGGTAAAAATCTCCCAACGATTGCCGGATACACGACGGGCATCGATGGCGACGACAATGCACTGGCTGCCGAAACGGCGCGCGGCCTCTTCCACAAAGGCTGGGTTGCGCACCGCCGCCGTGTTGATGGAGACCTTGTCCGCACCCGCCAGCAGCAGCGCCCGGATGTCCTCCACCTCGCGCACACCGCCGCCGACGGTCAGCGGCATGAAGCAGTGCTCAGCGGTGCGGCGCACCACATCCAGCAGAATGCCTCGGCGCTCGTGACTGGCGGTGATATCGAGAAAGCATAGCTCATCAGCGCCGGCGCGGTCATAGATACGGGCCTGTTCCACCGGATCGCCCGCATCACGCAGATCCTCAAACTGCACGCCCTTCACAACGCGGCCGTCTTTCACATCGAGGCAGGGAATAATGCGCAGCTTCAGCATGAACTCGCCTTTTCAAAGGGTCTTGAGGGCGTCACGCGGCTCGATCCGCCCGTCATAAAGCGCCCGACCAATGATTGCGCCCGCCAAACCCGCCGTTTTGACCGCTTTCAGGTCTGAAAGATCCGCCACGCCGCCGGAAACGATCACCGGCAGGCCCACGGCAGCTGCGAGCGCGGCACTGGCGGGCACATTGGCCCCGCCCAGAAGACCATCCCGCTCGATATCCGTATGAATGAGGGCCGCTACGCCCGCATCTTCAAACCGGCGTGCCAGCTCTTCGACCTCTAAATCCGCCGCCTGGGCCCAACCTTCGATGGCCACGCGCCCGCCCCGGGCATCAATGCCGACCGCAATACGCCCGGGCCAGCGCGCGGCCAGATCCTTCACCAGCACCGGGTCCCGGACCGCCGCCGTGCCCAGAACGATCCGGTCGATGCCCTGATCGAGCCAGTAATGGGCCGTATCACGGTCACGGATCCCGCCTCCGAGCTGGATCGGCAGGTCAATGGCGGCCCGAATGGCTTCAACAGACGTGCTATTGACCGGTTTTCCTTCAAAAGCCCCGTTCAGATCCACCAAATGCAGCCATTCAAAGCCCATCTGCGCAAAATCGCGGGCTTGAGCCACTGGATCGGTGTTGAACACCGTGTCGCGGGCCATATCGCCCTGTTCCAGACGCACGCAGTGGCCGTCTTTCAAATCAATCGCGGGATAAAGGATCATCAGGGGGTCCAGTCAGGGGGTCCAGCGCAGGAAGTTGGCGAGCAAGGCCAGGCCGACCGCCTGGCTCTTTTCCGGGTGAAACTGGGTGCCAATGAGGGTATCCCGGCCGATAACAGCCGTGATCGCCCCTCCATAATCGGTTTTCGCCAGCATATGGGCCGGGTTGTCCACCTCAAAGCAGTAGGAATGCACAAAATAAGCGTGAGGACCGCCAGTTTGGTCGGGAAATCCCGCCAGCATGGGATGGGCGGGCGCGGCCAGCTCCAGTACGTTCCAGCCCATATGGGGGCTCTTCAAGGCACGGTTTTCGCCCGTAACCGCCCCCTTGCGGGCCTCCAAGGCCACCACATGGCCTGGAATCCAGCCCAAACCTTCAAAAAGCCCGTGCTCATGGCCCAGATGCGCCATCAACTGCATGCCAACACAGATGCCCAGCAGCGGCCGGCCCTTCCAGCGAATGGCATGCTCCAGCGCGTCGATCATGCCGTCAATGGCCACAAGGCCAGCGCGGCAATCGGCGAACGCGCCCACGCCCGGGAGCACAATGCGATCGGCGCGCGCGACCGCCGCCGGGTCGCTCGTCACCAGAACCGTGGTGTCGCGGTGGCTGTCCCGCGCCGCCCGTTGCAGGGCCTTTTCCGCCGAGCGCAAATTGCCCGAGCCGTAATCGATAATCGCAACTGTCGGCGACACGGTTCGCAGTGCTCCCTCATTGTCGTGAACGCTGGCGGGTCAATTCCACCGGTCGTCTTGCAGAAAATGCGGGTCGTCATCCTCATCGTCATGGCCTTCGCCCCCATGCTCGTCCCGGCGTTTGCCCGGTTTGGCATGGGGCGGACGCACGACGCGCAATTTGCCGACCACGATGATGATGAGCGCCACAGCGAGCACCAGCACGCCGCCAATCACAAGGGTTGCTGTCATCCGCCTTGCATCCGCACTCCGGGCTCCTGCACCCTAGGTTTCGAACCGCGACCATGGCGCCGCGCGCACAGCGATGCAAGGGGCCCGTGGCCCCCGCGCACCACCACTTGATCACGTCCAAAGACGCGATACATGGTGCCGGGTCCTGGCCGCGGCCCCACAACGGAAACGATATATCCCATGAGTGCTGATCCCCAAGCTTCCCAAACCTGGCACGGCACCACCATCCTTTCGGTGCGCAAAGGCGACGAGGTGGTTGTCGCTGGGGACGGCCAAGTGAGCCTTGGCCCGACCATCATCAAGGGCAGTGCCCGTAAAGTGCGCCCGCTCGGCTCCGCCGGCACGGTGATCGCTGGCTTCGCCGGGGCGACCGCCGACGCCATGACCCTGTTTGAGCGCCTGGAAGCCAAGCTCGAAACCTATCCCAACCAACTCACGCGCGCGGCGGTGGAGCTGGCCAAGGACTGGCGGACGGACCGCTTCCTGCGCCGGCTTGAGGCCATGATGATCGTGGCCGACACCACGACCACGCTGGTGCTGACGGGCACGGGCGATGTGCTGGAGCCCGATGGCGGGATCGCGGCCATCGGTTCGGGCGGGAACTATGCGCTGGCCGCGGCCCGTGCACTCGCCGACAGCGACCATGACGCGGAAACAGTGGCACGCAAGGCCATGGCCATCGCGGCCGAGATCTGCGTCTACACGAATGATTCTCTGACGATCGAACGTCTGAAAGGCTAACGCCCCATGAGTTTCTTTTCGCCCCGCGAAATCGTCCACGAACTCGACCGCTTTATTGTTGGGCAGGCGGCCGCCAAGCGCGCCGTCGCCATTGCGCTGCGCAATCGCTGGCGGCGCATGCAGCTCGATGAGAGCCTGCGCGATGAAGTGCTGCCCAAAAACATCCTGATGATCGGGCCGACCGGTGTGGGGAAGACGGAGATCTCCCGCCGCCTCGCAAAATTGGCGCAAGCGCCTTTCATCAAAGTCGAAGCCACAAAATTCACCGAAGTGGGCTATGTGGGCCGGGATGTGGAGCAGATCATCCGGGATCTGCTGGAATCCGCCATCACCATGGTGCGCGAGGCCAAGCGCAAAGATGTGATGTCGCGCGCGCATAAAAATGCGGAAGAGCGGGTGCTTGAAGCGATTGTCGGGCCTGGCGCGAGGGAGTCGGCCAAAGAGTCTTTTCGCCAAAAGCTGCGCGCCGGTGATCTGGACGACAGCGAAATCGATATTCAGATTGCGGATAACTCATCGTCCATTCCGAATTTCGAAATCCCCGGCATGCCTGGCGCACAAATGGGCATGATCAACCTGAATGATATCTTCGGCAAGGCCATGGGCGGGCGCACCAAATCCCGGCGCATGAAAGTGGCCGAAAGCTACGAGATTCTGGTCACAGAAGAGGCAGACAAGCTTCTGGAAGAAGACCAGGTGGTGCAGGACGCCATTTCAAAGGTTGAGAATGACGGCATCGTGTTTCTCGATGAGATCGACAAAATCACCGCACGCTCGGAACGTCAGGGTGCGGATGTTAGTCGGGAAGGCGTACAGCGGGATCTGCTGCCGCTGATCGAAGGCACGACCGTGTCCACCAAGCACGGCGCGGTGAAAACGGATCATATCCTGTTCATTGCATCAGGGGCGTTTCATCTGGCCAAACCCTCAGACCTCTTGCCGGAACTGCAAGGCCGCTTGCCCATTCGGGTAGAACTGGAAGCGCTCAGCCGGGATGATATGAAACGCATCCTGACCGAGCCGGAAGCCAGCCTGATCAAACAGTATACGGCATTGATGGAAACCGAGGGGGTGACCCTTCAGTTTACCGATGATGGCATTGATGCGCTTGCCGACATTGCCACCGATGTAAACACCACTGTGGAAAATATCGGCGCGCGGCGCCTGCATACGGTCATGGAACGGGTTCTGGACGATATCAGTTTCGTGGCGCCGGACCGGGCGGGTGAAACGGTCACCGTGGATGCGGACTTTGTGAAGACCCATGTGGCGGACCTGGCCAAGAATGCGGATCTGAGCAAGTTTATTCTGTAAACGCCAGACCCTGCGTCAGGTCTTGGCCTTGTCGGGCCGCTTCAAGAACACGTAGAGCGCGCCGCCACCGCCATCGCGCTGGTGCGCCCGCTCTACGGCAAAAATCCGAGACCGCAAGGGTTCATCGCGCAACCACAATGGCACTTGCCGGCGCAAGATGCCGTCTCCGGCGCGGGCGGGCCGCATGAACGGGGCATCATCATCATGATGATCGGCCCGACCGCCCTTGCCCGTAATGACAAGGGCGCAGCGGGCCCCGCGCAGGACAGCCGCTGTGATAAAGCGGGTCAGAGCCGCATGCGCATCTGCCTGACGCATCCCGTGAAGATCGATGGTCACATCCACCGCGACCCGGCCACGGCGGACCCGGCGGGCCGTCGCCGCATCGAGGCCAGCGGCCAATGGATCCGGGGCGGATGGCTTTGCCGTTTTCGATTTGGAGGGCTTTGCCTTGGGGTGAGGCGGCGCCTGAGGGGCTTGAATTCCCGAGGGCGGTGTCGGCCTGGTGTGGCCGTTGGCAGCTTTTTTGGCCGGCTGGGGCGGGGGTGGCTCAGGCAAGTGCTGACCGGGTAACGGCTCGGTTGTACGCATGGCACGGCGCCAGAGGCTGGTTTCCTCCGGGGTCAGGGTGCGCCGGCGTGCCATAGGTTTAGTCAGCCTCGCCCGCAATCAGGCCAGCCGCCACGGCAAGCGGCCGCGGCACCAGCACATGCAGTCGGCCCGCGTGCTTCTGCGCCCCGGCGATGCGCCCGGCTTGGGGGCCGGACCCCACATAGATATCACCGCGCACGGCGCCACGAATGGCCCCGCCGGTGTCTTGGGCGATCATCAGCCGGCGGAAGGCTCGCGTCTCTTCTGGATCCGCATCTACCGGGATCTCGGTGTCGAGCCAGACCGGCACGCCGTAGGGATAGTGCGCGTCATCAACGGCCAGGCTACGGTGCGGGGTCAAGGACACACCTTGGGCCCCAAGCGGGCCAAGCGTCGGATCATCACCTTCCAAGATTTGGAAAAAGATGTAGGACGCATTGGCATGCATCACCGCTTCGGCCTGCGCGGGATGAGCGGTCAGCCAGTCACGAATGGACTCCATGGTGACCTCTTCCCGCGTCAGAGCCCCGGCCTCGATCAGCACCCGGCCGATCGCCGTATAGGGGTGCCCGTTTTGGCCGGCATAGCCCACCCGCAAGACGCCACCGTCGGGCAGACGGATACGCCCCGACCCCTGGATGTGGAGGAAAAACGCATCGACCGGATCATCAACCCAGGCCAAGACGCGCTCCTGATCCGCCAAACCACCGCGTTCAATGTCACTGCGTTGAGCATAGGGCACCAGCCGCCCATCCTGCACACGGCCGGCCATGCGCTCACCCCGCAGATCCTCGCGGAACAAGCCCAGATCCACCTGCACCAGATCATCCGGCAGACCGCGAATGGGCGTGGCGAAGCGGGCGCTAGGGTCCAAAGCGCCGGTCAGTTCGGGCTCATAGTAGCCCGTAAAAAGACCGTCCGCTTCGTGCCCTGCGCGGGCCGCCAGAGCCACAAACCGGGTTTCAAGAAAAGTACGAAAGGCGGTTGGCTGCTGGGGCAGAGTCAGAAGCTCCGCACACGGCGCCTGCCAATCCCCGGTGATGCCGAAGACAGGGTGACTGCCGCCCATGGGCCGGGCGGCATCGCGCGCCAGTAAAACCTCGCAGGAGCGCAGCCAAGCCGGCAGGGCCTCGATCAGGGCATCCGCATCCCAACCGGGCACCTGGGTGAATGCAACAGCCGTGAGGCGCAGGGGCGCCTCTCGCGAATCGGGGCGGTCGCGGGAGATCTCCAGCCACACACCCGCAATACTCACGATCGTGACAATCAGGATTACAAGGGGCAAGACCCGCCGGCGCCACGGCGCGGACGGTGGGCTCATGTCATCACCGGCCACGTGCCTCAGCCTCCGGTGGCCACAAGCTCCCAGTTGGGATTGGAGCTGCTGGTATCACGGGAGAATGTCCAAACGTCCGTCACCTGACGCACATGGGACGGATCACCTTCAATCACCGCGCCATCGCTGTTCTTCTTCACCGAGATGACCTCGGTCACGAAACGCACCGTGATATCGGCGACGCGGTCGCTCAAGTTGGCATCGGTGATCTTGGCGCTCGACAGGCCCACAAAGGTGAACTCCATGGTTTCGTCGCGCGATTCCCGATCACTGATGACCGCATCGAAATCCTGGAACACATCGGCGCTGAGGAGGGGGCGCAGCGTGTGGCGATCACCCGCGTTGAACGCCGTCACGATCATTTCATAGGCCATTTTCGCGCCGTGCAGGAACGATTCGGGCTCAAAGGTCCGGTCAGCGAACTGAATGTCCATCAGGCTGCGGGCAAGCGGGCTGTCGGCTTCCGCCATGCGCACGGGGGCGTGTTCAATCTCAGTGGGCGCGGCATCGCCATGGCGCGGGAGGGGCACGACCTTATCCTGAGCGGCATCCGGCGATTGAGCGTCGCGACCGGTCGCCAAGGGATCCATGCGCTGGCGTTCGTGCCCCGTCCGCCGACCCAGCACGGCGTAAAGCCGGGTCACGATAAAGGCCAACAAAATAGCCAGGACTATATATTCGATGACAGCCACGTCTCCGCCCATGATCCCACTTCCATCATCCCGGCCCTCGATAAAGATCCGGCCGCAGCCTTGATCTTCGCAGAGTCCGTTGAATACCACCTTACCGGCCGTTCTGCCCGTATGCCAAGTCTCTCTACCGTGAGGGTACGAAAGCGGGAGGAATAACGGTCCGGACGCTTGACGCCAGGGCTTTCGCTTCCGACCTTGCAGAAACACACGTGCTTTGGATACTCAAGTAGGCTTCATGAGGCCAAAGCTCAAGCATCGGAAGGCGAACTCGTGCCGTTCATTGTGCTCGCGCTGTTCATCGGCGTGCCGCTTTTGGAAATTTGGCTGTTCATCACCCTGGGCGGAGCCTTGGGGTTGTGGCCCACTTTGGGTCTCGTTTTGGTAACGGCTTTTGCCGGGACAACGCTGCTGCGTCATCAAGGCATGACCATGATGGAACGCGCCCGCGGCCATTTGGCGTCGGGTCAGATGCCCGTCGGTGAAGTCTTCACGGGCATGGCGTTGCTTGTCGCCGGAGTGTTGCTGCTCACCCCAGGCTTTTTCACCGATGCGGTGGGGCTGGCGCTCTTCGTGCCCGGCGTGCGCCGCTTTGTGGGGAAAAGCGTGTTCTCGTGGCTTCTGCGCCACGGCACCGTCACCATGCACACGCAGGGATTTGCCACTCGGCCAGGCGCCCGCCCCCGGCGCCCGGGCGACCCCTCCGTGATCGACGGGGATTTTGAAGATGTGACCGAGTCGGACCGCGGGACCGCATCGCCCTCGGATCCGCGCCTCCCACCGCGCGCCTAGGTCATGCCTGCGGGTTTCTTGTTCCATCGTGCGTTCCGTGATAGCCGTCCCGCCAGGATCACGCCAGATCACAGGAAAACAGAACAGTGAACGACGCCAGCAACCCGACCCCTCCGGATGGCGCGCCCGCGAATGGCACACCCAATGGCGTTGCCGCCGGGCCGGACGCCGCCGCGCAAGTGCGTGTGCTCGCCCAGTACATCAAAGACTTTTCCTTCGAAAATCCCAATGCGCCACAGTCGCTTGCGTCCACGCAAGCCGCGCCCGATGTGCGCATCGGCATCGATGTGAAACTGCGCGATGTGGGCAACAATCACCACGAGTGCATTCTGGAAGTGCAGGCCTCGGCATCGCGCGACGAGATGACCCTGTTCGTCATCGAGTTGCATTATGCGGGCTTGTTCCATCTGGAAAACGTGGCTGAGGAAAATGTGCAGCCGATCATGCTGATCGAAGCGCCGCGAATTCTATTCCCGTTCGCCCGGCGCTTGGTGGCGGACACCACGCGGGATGGCGGCTTCATGCCGCTGCTGCTCGATCCCATCGATTTCGCCACGCTTTATCGCCAGCAGCGGGCCAACCAGCCGCCCGTCACGGGATCGCAGGCCGAACCGCACAACCCCCAATCCGTGCCTGGCCTCTAATCAAACACGCGTAGAGCCGGTTGTAACGCCTCTACCGGCTCTACGCGGACCAACGCCAGACAGCATCCTCACCCATACCCTCCACCAAGGCTGTGTGAGCCTCTCGTTCGGCTTCGGTAACCAAGCTGGGCAAGGGTTTCGGGCGGGGCTGGCGCGTCACGGCGGCGGCATGGCCCGAGCCATCGGCGCCATTGGGCAAGAGGGAGAGCTCAGGCGAACGCCCGCCGATCAGCTCCAGATACACATCCGCAAGCAGCTCGGAATCGAGCAAAGCGCCGTGCAACGTCCGATCGGCATTGTCCACACCGAAGCGTTTGCACAAGGCATCCAGCGAGGCCGGCGCCCCGGGAAAGCGTTTGCGGGCCAAAGCCAGCGTATCAATGGCGCGATCACGGTCGAACGCAGGGAAGCCCAGATTCTGATATTCCCAGTTGAGGAACTTCATATCGAACTCGGCATTGTGGATGACGAATTTCGCATCACCAGCAAAGTCCAGGAACGCACCAGCCACTTGGGCGAACACCGGCTGGTCGCGCAAAAACTCCGAGGACAGGCCGTGGACGCGGAAGGCGCTTTCCGGCATGTCCCGCTCGGGATTGATGTATTTGTGAAACGTCTCACCGGTCGGCACGTGGTTGATCAGCTCTAATGCGCCAATTTCAACAATGCGATCGCCGCTGAACGGATCGAACCCCGTTGTTTCCGTGTCGAGGACAAGTTCCCGTACCATGCCGCCAGATCCCATATGCTGTAGCTCGCGCTACCCTAGCCACCATATGCAGCGATCGCCATGGCCGGCATCCGGTTGTCCCCCGTTTTTTCGCTGGGTTAGCGCGGCCATTTTTCACCCGGTCGTCCGTCCAGGGCTCTGAGGACGGCTTGCACCTGGTCAAACGCGTGATCCAGACCCTGGCTGGTGTCGATGATAAAGTCAGCACGGGCGCGTTTCTGCGTATCTGGGGTCTGTTTTGCCAGGATGGCGTCGAATTTCTCCGCCGTCATGCCAGGCCGGGCCAGCACCCGCTCTCGTTGCACGTCTGCCGGGGCGCTCACGACGACGACCACATCGACACGGGCTTCGCCGCCGGTTTCGAATAACAGTGGGATGTCGAGCACGACCATGGCCGCGCCCGCATCCGCTTGGGCACGCAACCAGTCAATCTGCACCTGAGCGACGAGAGGATGGATGATGGCTTCAAGGCGTTTCAGCGCTTGTGCATCGCCGAGCACCGCCTGGCCCAACGCCGCCCGGTCCACAGCGCCCGCGGTAACCGTACCCGGAAACGCCGTGCCAATAGGCTCGACCGCCGCGCCCCCCGGGGCATAAAGCGCATGCACCGCCGCATCAGCGTCATAGACCGGCAGCCCAAGACGGGCGAACAATTTCGCCGTCTCGGTCTTACCCATGCCAATGGATCCAGTGAGGCCGATAAGCAGCATGATGAGAGGTCCCTAAAACGACGCGGTGGTAACTACGCGGTGGTCAGGCAGCGGATCATCATGGCGCGCAGATCCGCATCCACGGTGACCGCCTGCCCATACCAGAGGGCAAATCCCGCCCGAGCCTGATGCAACAGCATGCCCAAACCATCCACGGTGGGATGACCAGCCGCGCGTGCCCTGATGAGAAGATCCGTGTGGAGGGGATTATAGACGATATCGGCCACAGCCGCCTTTTGAGGCAACCCATCCAGAGCGAGATCAAGGCGCGGCTGACCACTCATCCCCAAGGCCGTGGTGTTGACGAGCAAATCGGTGGCAGCCAGATCGGCCGGCACTGGCGGCCAAGAAACAGCTCGCGCTTGCGCGCCAGCCTGATGTAACGTGGTACACAGATCATAGCCACGCGCGGCTGTGCGATTGGAGATCAGAATCGACTGTGTGCCGGCGTCATGCAAAGCAAAGGCGATGGCCCGCGCCGCGCCGCCAGCACCCAGCAACAGTACCGCTTCCGGTACAGCGACTTTCGCCTCTGCAAGGCTTTCGATAAAGCCATAGCCGTCTGTATTGGTTCCTTCCAGGGCTCCGTCTTCGGTGCAAACAACCGTATTCACAGCGCCGAGCCGAGTGGCAGCGGCATCCACCCGGTCCAGCAGTGGTAGAATTCGCTCTTTATACGGAATAGTGACATTGAAGCCGCGCCAACCGATGGTCGGTAGCAGTGACACCGCGGTGTCAAATTGGTCCGGCGGCACAGCCAGGGGCAGATAGGTGCCATCAATACCGTGACGCGCCAACCAATAACCGTGCAGGCGTGGTGATAGCGAATGGCTGACGGGCCAGCCCATGACCCCGGCCAGAAGCGCCGAGCCCGATAGTCCGGGCGCTGTCTCAACCGATTCAGCCATGGGCGTCAGCTTTCGATCACTTTGTGGGTCCGCAGATGATCCAGAACAGGCAATAACGGCAAGCCCAGGATGGCAAAATAGTCCCCCTGAATGCGGGAAAACAGATGAATACCTTCGCCTTCGAGCATGTAAGCGCCGACACTGGAGAGGATCGCCGGACAGTTGCGGTCCAGATAGCCTTCAAGCCAGTCATCGGAAAAAGAACGCATGGTGAGTGTCGAGACTTCTGTATGCCGCCAGATGATGGCGCCATCACGGGCCATGGCAAGGCCGCACACCAGTTGATGAGATGTCCCGCGCAGCGCCTGCAAACGATCGCGAGCCTGGTCCCGATTGGCTGGCTTCATAAAAATCGCACCGTCTTGCACCAGTAGTTGATCAGCCCCAAGAACAAAAGCACCCGCATGGCGGCCAGACACGCGCTGGGCCTTGAGATCGGCAAGGGTCACGGCGATGTCGCGGGGGGCGGCCTGCTCGGCCTGAAGGCTCGCGATGAGGGCTTCTTCATCGAGCGATGCGGCCTCGGCCGTGAATGCAACACCGGCATTCTGCAGAAGCGTGCGACGCACCGCACTGCCCGAAGCGAGAACAAAAGCCGGCGCGGTCACAACGTTACCCCTTGGCTTTGGTACAGGTTGAGAATGGCCGCAGCCGTTTCCTCGATGGACCGGCGGCTCACATCGATCACGGGCCAGCCGGTGCGCGCGAACAAACGGCGCGCATAAAGGATCTCGGCTTTCACGGCCTCTTCGTCCACATAGTCGATGCGATGCATGTCGTCTCGTTGCAGCGACAAGAGCCGGTTCTTGCGGACCTGCACGAGACGATTGGGATTGGCCGTAAGCCCCACAATCAACGGCCCTTTTAACGGCTCCAGAGTCCGCGGCAGGGGCACATTCGGAACGATAGGCACATTCGCGGCCTTATACCCCCGGTTGGCCAGATAAATGCAGGTGGGCGTTTTTGAGGTCCGACTGACGCCAACCAGCACGATTTCCGCTTGCTCCAGGCTGCCCGTGTTCTGGCCATCGTCATGGGCCATGGTGAAATTGAGGGCCTCAATCCGGTTGAAGTACCGGGCATCAAGCTCGTGCTGGCCACCAGGCTTGTGGGTCACATTCGCGCCCAGATAATTGGCGAGCGTGTCAATAGCGGGATCGAGAACCGAGATCGCTGGGACTTGCAATTCCCGGCAGCGGTTTTCCAGGATCGTGCGCAATGAATTGGTCATGAGGGTGAACATCACCACGCCCGGCGCGGCCTCGATTTCCTGCAACACCCGCTGCATCTGCTTCTCAGACCGCACCAGCGCGTAAGTATGCTCCAGCGGCCGGGCCCCGTCGAACTGGGCCGTGGCGGCTTTTGCGATGGTGGTGAGCGTTTCTCCCGTGGAGTCGGACACCAGATGCAGGTGGAAATAGGTTTCTGCCTTTTTGCGCACCGCCATGATTGTCCACACCCACTTCGCCGGCGTTGTCTTGTCCACGAGCGGCTTGGAAACCGGCCCGCGACCAGGACTGTAGCATCGGATTTGCCAAAGCGCCTGTGTATGACAGCCGTCACTTGTCGGCAGACAAGCCCATCCTGTTGAATAAGGGTGTGAAAAATCCGTGCTGAGCAGGGATGGTTTGATCAACCGGTCAGCGGATCGAGGGCCCAACCCGGTCCCAAAGCGATCTATCCGCGCTGTGCCAATTCAGCACACGCGGCCAATCCCCTGTTTCGCAGGCATGAGGCCAATGGGGATGAAGCGCTTTTCACAAGGGCGATAACCCGCACGGTCGTCCAGATACCCCCATTGCGCACGACATCGAGAACCCCAGCATCTGTGCCATTATGAGGCAGATACTCAAGGGTTTATCGACTCGCGATCCCCTGTGCATCATAACCGGTCCCTGCTGTGCAGCGATCCGGGAGAGCCGCGCCGAACGGAGCGCCACACGCATGATTCACAGGACCAACAGACTCCCACTACCTATCGACCCCTCGACTCCCAGCCGGAGCGAGCCCAAGAGGTTCCCATGACACGCCCCACCCAGAAGCGCCTTCTGTCGGTCTTGAAGGGAGAAAAAGTTGATCGCCCGCCTCTCTGGCTGATGCGTCAAGCAGGACGCTACCTGCCGGAGTACAGAGCAGTGCGGGCCGAAGCAGGGAGCTTTCTCGATCTCTGCTATGATCCGGAGAAAGCAGCAGAGGTGACCTTACAGCCGCTGCGGCGCTTTCCTCTGGATGCAGCCATCCTGTTTGCGGATATCCTTTTGATCCCCCAGGCCCTGGGGCTCGATCTTCAATTTCTGGAAGGCGAAGGCCCCAAGCTTCAACCGGTGGAGACGGCCGAAGATCTGGCGCGGCTGCGCCCGGAACGGCTGCATGAGCATTTGGCACCGGTCTATGACACTGTCGCGCGGCTGAAGACGGCTTTGGATCCGTCAGTGACAGTGATCGGGTTTGCCGGGGCGCCCTGGACCGTGGCGACGTACATGCTGGGCGGCAAAGGTCCGGCGGGCCAGGATGCGGCGCGGCTGTGGGGCTATCGCCATCCGGATCTCTTTGCGCAATTGCTGGATATTCTGGTTGAGACCACCGCGGCCTATCTGAACCGTCAGATCCAGGCCGGCGCGGAAGTGGTGCAGATCTTTGACAGTTGGGCTGGCGGCGTGCCGGCGACGGCCTTCCGCGATTGGTGCATTGCGCCCACCAGAGCCATTGTGGAGCGGCTGAGGGCCCAGCACCCGCAAATCCCGATCATCGGCTTCCCACGGGCCTGTGGGCCGCTCTATGAGCCCTTCCTGGCCGAAACAGGGGTGACGGCCGTGAGCCTTGATACCGGTCTTGATCCGATTTGGGCCAAGCGTGTGCTTCAGGCCCGTGCACCAGTGCAAGGCAATCTGGATCCCATGGCGCTCGTGGCCGGGGGCGATGTGTTGCGCCGGGAAGCGCGCCAGCTGCTGGAGACCTTTGGGGACGCGCCCTATATCTTCAATCTCGGCCACGGCATCGTTCCGCAGACACCGCCGGACCACGTGGCTCAGTTGGGATCTTTCATCAAGGAATGGGCGGATGATGCCGGAGCACGGATCGCACGGTGACGACAATGGGCAACCTGGTGGCGCTTACGGGCGCGTGGCCGTGGTACTGTTCAATCTGGGGGGGCCGGATAAGCCAGAGTCGGTGCAGCCGTTTCTGTTCAACCTCTTCAACGATCCGGCCATCATCGATCTGCCCTGGATCTTGCGTACACCGCTCGCCCATTTCGTCTCGCGGCGGCGGGCGCCCACGGCTCGGGAAATCTACGATCACATGGGCGGGCGGTCGCCCATCGTGCCCGAGACCGAAGCCCAGGCGGAGGCCTTGAAAACTGCACTGATGGAGACAGGCCAGTTCGAGGCCGTGGATGTCTCGATTGCCATGCGCTATTGGCACCCACGCGCGGAAGTGGCGGCCGCACAGGTCAAGGCCTTTGCCCCCGATCGCATCGTTTTACTGCCGCTCTATCCCCAGTTTTCAGCCACCACCAGCGGTTCGTCCCTGAAGGAATGGCATGAAGCGGCGGCCCAAGCGGGTGTTCGTGCCCCGACCCATACGCTGTGTTGTTCGCCGACCGAGCCGTCTCTGATCGAGGCCCATGCGGCCCTGCTGACCAAAGCCTTGCAAGAGGTGGGTGAGCAGCCCGTGCGGGTCTTGTTCTCCGCCCATGGCCTGCCCAAGCGGAATGTGGCCAAGGGTGATCCCTATCAGTGGCAGGTCGAGCAGACATGCGCCGCCATTGTGGACAAGCTGGGGATGGCCGGGCTCGACTGGATCACGTGCTATCAAAGCCGCGTGGGGCCGTTGGAATGGATCGGGCCTTCCACCGATGATGAAATCGAGCGCGCCGGCGCGGACGGTAAAGCGGTGGTGTTATCCCCAATCGCGTTCGTATCGGAACACTCTGAAACGCTTGTGGAACTGGATATTGAATATCGGGAACTGGCCGAGCACGCACAGGTGCCGGCTTATGTCCGCGTGCCGGCATTGGGCGCCCATCCGGGATATGTGCAAAGTCTGGTGAACGGGCTCTTCACCGCCCTGGAAAACGGGAGTATGTGCTCTCACACCGGAGGGCGCGTCTGTCCGGCTGTGCATAAACGCTGCCCCATGCGGTTGAGCGCGCGGACCGATCAGGGGATGAGCGCCCAGAGGGCCGCACGCTGAGCCGAGGCAACCGAACAGGAGACCACTATGGCACCGGCCGTCGGATCTGATCTCTATAACTGGGTCCTGGCCCTGCATGTGATTTCGGTGATTGCCTGGATGGCGGGCATGCTCTATCTGCCGCGCCTTTTCGTCTATCACTGCCAGGTGCCGGTGGGCAGCCCGCAGTCAGAACTCTTCAAAGTGATGGAAGAGAAACTGCTGCGCATCATTATGAACCCGGCGATGATTGCGAGCTGGATTTTCGGGCTGATCCTGGTCGCCTCCTGGGGGTTGACCGGCCCGGGCATTGGCTGGCTGCACGGCAAGCTCTTGTTGGTTCTGGCCATGAGCGGTTTTCACGGCTTTTTGGCGAAGTCGCGCCGGCTTTTTGCCGAGGACGCCAACGACAAGTCCGAACGGTTCTGGCGGATCGCCAATGAAGGCCCGACAGTCCTCATGATTTTGATTGTGATCTTAGTGATCGTGAAACCCTTCTAAGGCACGATGGCGCCGCGTCACAGGGGATCATCAGGACAGGCCGACATTATACGAACCATGGTCACGATGATCTCACGGTCTTTTCAGAGTGAGTACCTAACTTTTTCTATGGCGTAGACAGGGTGTCTTCGTTTATAGGATTTCAGAATTGGGTTCGCATTCAGGGGTTGCGAGCCCGACCACCTCCAAGTGTCGCAACTGGCGTGTGCGGTACTGCGGCGCGCCCAGCGCGCCTTTTCCAAGGCAACTCGGAACGCAAGGACCTTGCCGGTCCATGGGTCCGATGTGGTGCCGTCCTTCCTCCTTTGTCCCCACGCGGTCCCCCACATTCGGCGAGCCCCGGCCGAACGTCCTAGTGAGAAGGTGTTCGTTTCCATGACTCTGCAGGAGCTCAAACTGCAGGAACTCAAACTGCAGGAATTGAAGGCCAAGACACCCACCGACCTGCTGGAATTCGCCGAGGAGCTGGAAGTCGAGAACGCCAGCGCCATGCGCAAGCAGGACATGATGTTCGCTATCCTCAAACAGCTCGCCGAGCGGGATGTGGACATCACCGGGGGCGGTGTTTTGGAAGTGCTGCAGGATGGGTTCGGGTTCCTCCGTTCGCCGGAGGCCAACTACCTGCCGGGGCCGGACGACATTTATGTGTCGCCCAGTCAGATTCGCCGGTTTTCGCTGCGCACCGGGGATACGGTCGAAGGCCAGATCCGCAGCCCGAAAGATGGCGAGCGCTACTTCGCGCTGCTCAAAGTCAATCAGATCAATTTCGAGGATCCGGAGAAATCGCGCCACAAGGTGCATTTCGACAATCTGACGCCGCTCTATCCGGAAGAGCGGCTGCGGATGGAAACCGGAGATGCCGGCTCTAAAGACCTGAGCGCGCGGGTCATTGACCTTGTGTCGCCGCTCGGTAAGGGCCAGCGGGGGCTGATCGTGGCGCCGCCGCGCACCGGTAAGACCGTCCTGTTGCAGAATATCGCCCATGCCATCACAACCAATCATCCCGAATGCTATCTGATTGTGTTGTTGATCGATGAGCGTCCGGAAGAAGTGACCGATATGCAGCGCTCTGTGCGCGGAGAGGTCATCAGCTCCACGTTCGATGAACCGGCCGTCCGCCACGTGCAAGTGGCTGAAATGGTCATCGAAAAGGCCAAGCGCCTGGTGGAGCATGGGCGTGATGTCGTCATCCTGCTCGACTCCATTACCCGCCTGGGGCGCGCCTACAACACTGTGGTGCCGTCTTCGGGCAAAGTGCTGACCGGCGGTGTGGACGCCAACGCCCTGCAACGGCCAAAGCGGTTCTTCGGCGCGGCACGGAATATCGAGGAAGGTGGCTCACTGACGATTATCGCCACGGCGCTGATCGATACGGGCAGCCGCATGGACGAGGTGATCTTCGAAGAGTTCAAGGGCACCGGCAACTCGGAAATCGTCCTGGACCGGAA
>CAZVEE010000048.1:0-2989 GCA_964625525.1 uncultured Alphaproteobacteria bacterium
TGTTTTCGTTCACCGAGGTCCGGTTCACGATCTTGGACACCTGAAGACCGGAATAATCGTAGTAGAAGCCAGTCAGGCTGGCCTGAAGACGGCCGTCGAAAAGCTGGTTCTTGGTGCCGATTTCGATGGCGTTGATGAATTCCGGCTCGAAGAAGGCTTCCGTGTCCGGAAACAGCGTGGGATCGATCGGCGGGTTGATACCGCCTCCCTTATAGCCACGCGAGTAGGACGCATAGATCAGTGTGCTGTCGGTGAAGCTGAAGTCCGGCGACCACTCGGCCACGAAGCGGCCGGTGAATTCGTCGAACTCAACCTCGTCCTCGCGGAAGGTCTGCACGCCATCGCGCGCCGGATCTTTGTCCACGCCCGCCAGAGTCGGGTTGCCATTTTGCGTGCCGATCACCACCGGCGCATCGAGCAGGGTCTGACGATCCCGGACGAACTTGTTGTCCACGGTGTAGCGCAAGCCGGCGGTCAGCTTAAAGTCATCGGTCACGTCGTAATAGACTTCACCGAACACGGCGTAGGATTCGAGCTTGAACTCGTTCGTATCGGAATTGAAGAACGGCGTGGTCAGAGCAATGCCATCGACACCTGCCCCCACAAGCGCGAAGTAATCAAGCGCGTTGGAGATCACGTAGTAGTCGCCGTCCGCCGTATATTCCAGATAATAAGCGGCCAGCAGGAAGTTCAGCGGGCCGTCATAGCTCGACGTGACGCGCGCCTCGATGCTGAACTGATCGCCGTTCGCGGAGGATTGGTCATAGCCCTCCAGGAACGCCAGGTTATCTGCGATGTTTCCGCCGATGATGCCCACATTATTTTCGTCCGCCGAGGAAATCGGGAACAGGCCATCCGCGTAGTAGGTCTGAAACACGGTTGGGAAAGCGAAGGCGAGTGCATCGGGAACAACGGCCGGATCGTTCAGGAACTGGCTGTTGTAATCGTTCTGCGACAGGACAGATGTTTCCTGATAGGCGCCGACAACGATCAGCTCCAGATCCTCGGTGAGGTCCTGCGTGACCTGAGCCATGACGAAGGTTTCGTCGGCCTCATAGATCGGATTGAAGTCGAGATTA
The DNA here is from genome assembly GCA_964625525.1 of uncultured Alphaproteobacteria bacterium. Classification (GTDB taxonomy): domain Bacteria; phylum Pseudomonadota; class Alphaproteobacteria; order JAJFIK01; family JAJFIK01; genus CAZVEE01. The sequence continues at coordinate 1,080 of CAZVEE010000048.1, forward strand.
ACCTGGCGCAGATCGTTCGGGTTGTTGGCATTGGCCCCACCGCCCGGGCCGAAGAAATCAGTGATACCAAGGGGACCCAGGATGAGGTTGGAGCCCAGCAGGCCGGCGAGCGTGCCCTTCTGATTGGACGCTTCAAAGTCGAGCTTGCCGGGCAGACAGCCAAGCACACCGGACGGATCGCGATCACATTTCTGTTTGGTGATCCGGGCGCGGTTGCTGTCTTCCTCGAAGTACGACCCGATGATGTCGATGGTCGTCGATTCAAACGGCTGGAAGCGCACGGAGCCACGGATCGAATACTGATCGCGCCCGTCAATATTTTCGCCGTCGAAGATATTCTCGGTGTAGCCGTCGCGCTCATTATAGATGCCCGCGATCCGCACCCCGAGGACGTCCTCGATAATGGGCACGTTGACATGGCCCTGCACCGTCCGGTGATCGAAATTGCCGAGTTGGCCTTCGATGAAGGCGGAGAAGTCATCCAGGACCGGACGCGCGGTGATAACATTGATGGTGCCGCCGGTGGCGTTCCGGCCATAGAGCGTGCCCTGGGGACCACGCAGCACCTCGACCCGCTCAATATCGAAATACTCGGTTTCGAAAATCCGCGGCTGGTTCAGATACACGTCGTTCACGTGCACGCCCACGCCACTGTCGGCAGACGTCGCCACAAGCGTGCTGCCGATGCCCCGGATCTGGAAGTTGGAACCGGTGAAGTTGCCTTTGGTGAAGGTCACGTTCGGCGTGTTGAACTGCAGGTCGGAGACGTTATCGATCTGCTTCAGGTCGAGCGCGGAGGCGTCAAACGCGGTCACGGCGACGGGCACGTCCAGCAGCGATTCTTCCTGACGCTGGGCGGTGACCTGCATCACCTCAATGCCTTGACTGCGCTGTTCTTCGACCGCGTCGTCCTGCGTATCCTGCGCATAGGCGGGCGCCAGCGCCATAATCGTGCCGACCGCCGTCAATGCCGCGTACCGTGTGACCACACTGCGTGCCATATCTCCGAACTCCCCTGACTTCCTGTGAGGCTTTAGCTTTACCTCGACAGTATCGCCGCCCAATTTATCGGTTAAGACAAATCAAGTACTGCGCTGCAGCATTAGGGCGGATTCATGGTGAAGCGTTGCACGCATCCCACAAAAATCCGTGAAAATTGGAATTGAGAGACGCCTTTTGCTTCCTGATTTCCTGTCAGATCAGATTTTGACATTTTGTCATCAGTGATAATCTGTCGTCTCTCGTGAAGCATTATTTTGCAGACGCGCATACCGCCTAAAGCTGACGCAGCGTAACCTCAATGAAGGCCGCCTTAACTTCTCCGACGGCAAGCAACAAGTGAGGAAAACGCAAAAGCCGCCGACCTGAAACAGGCCGACGGCTCGTTCATAAACGCTTGTCAGTGCCTCAACGCTCGTCGGGGCCTCAACGCTCGTCGGGGCCCCAACGCTCCTCGGTGCCCTGACATCGGCTGGCGGGCCGGTAATCAGACCGGATCAGTGTACTCGAAATGCACCACCCGCCCCTGCGTCGCCAGGCACTTCACATAGAACACACCGCGCAGCTCACCGCGGCCGCTGCGCCGGGCGTCGCGGGCGAAATCCTCGTCATAGGTGGCGCGCACATAGGCCCACACTTCGTAGGTCTCCGGGTCTCGCTCGCGCACACGCACGACCCGGTCAACAAAGGCCTGCCGGGCTCCGAAGCTGCGCACTTTGCGATCTGCATAGCCGTTGCACAGTTGCACGGCCTCGTCCTTGGCCGCCGAGCCATAGCGGAAGCTGGGCGCGCGCGCCGCGGCGCGACCGAAGCCCGCGCCGGTTTGCGCTTGAGGCTGCTGGGGTTGAGGCGGTTGAGCTTGGGCTTGAGGGGTGCGCACGCGAAAGTCCTGGGGCGGTGCCGGGCGCTGG
>CAZVEE010000048.1:3089-26682 GCA_964625525.1 uncultured Alphaproteobacteria bacterium
CTGTTGCTGTTGTTGTTGTGCCAAGCTCTGAGGCTGCGCTGGCGTTTGCGGACGAAAGGCAGAAGGCCCGGCCTGCGGCAGGGGCGCAGTATTGGGCGCCTGAAACTGGGCACTGCCGAGTTGGAAATCAGCCGCGCAGCCCTGATCCACCCAGATGCCACGGCTGTCAAAACCCCAGCTCCGATTCAAATCGCACGGGGCCTGCGCCAATTGGCGCGCCAGGCGCACACCGCCACTGGTGTCACCCGGACAGAAATTGTACCCGCCATTGATGGACTCACAACGCAGGCCGCCGGGAATGCCGCCCGCCCCCTGCTGCGGCGCTTGGATAAAGCCTTGCGGAGAGTAGCCCTGATACGGCACCCCGCGCTGGCGCTCATCGCCACCGCCGAACAGCCCACAGCCAGACACCGCCAGCGCCAGCACGGCCACCACGAGCCCGTGCCGGGCGCGCGAACAAGAGGACAGGACACTCTGGATCATCACACCGACCTCATTTCCCACAGATACGCAAGGGATCTTGCGGGGGGAGACTAGGCATTCCCGCCCCCGCCCGCAACTGAGGCGGATCGGCCCGGAAGCAGTGCCCCCAAGGGGCTGGTTCATTTCCGCACAGAGCGGCGCTATGGTGCATCCCCTCAAGGCGCGAGTAAGAGGACCCAAGCCATGCGCGTAACTTATGGCCTTACGCACCGTGCCGGTGCTGGTGACGCCTGTCCGAACGGTCAGGCGCGGGGAGAGATGGTCGGCCGGCTGGCGGCCCTTTTCCTCATGCTGACGCTGGGCGTCGGCGCCGCCGCGCCGGCGCTGGCCCAGTCCGACCTTCTGGAAATCGAGCGCCAGCAGATCGGCCCGTCCGACCTGCGCGCTGAAACCCAAACACCTGCCGAAGGGCCCCCCGCCGCCCCGTCCGATGCGGGCGATGACGTGGAATACACCGAGCCCGGCAATCGGGCCGAAGACGTCAAACCCGTGCCCATCCTGCACCCGACGGCTCGCGCCGCCCGTGCCGCGCAAGCGCAGCAAGGCCCCGCCACCGCGCAGGCCGCGCCGCTCCAGGGGCCGGTCCCGGCCCAAGCCGCCGCCACGGCCGCCGCATCGACACCCGAGGCAGCGACCACGCCAGTTCAAACCGCTCGCGCAGCAGCCCCACCCGCCCGCTCTAATGCCCCCACGCGCACCAGCAGTGCCCGCAATGGGCCCTCAAGTCCCACACTCGCCGCCATCCTCAATCGCGGCACCTTGCGGGTGGGCACGTCCCTGTTCGCGCCCTATGCCATGCGCGATGCGCTCGGAGATCTGATCGGGCATGAAGTGGACGTGGCGTTGGCGCTGGCCCAAACGCTGGACGTGGAGCTGGAAATGATCCCGGTGGAGCCGGACGCCCTGATCGAAGATCTCAAGTCCGGACGCTTCGACATCGCCATCGCCGCCTTGGCGATCACACCGGAACGGGCGCTGGAAGTTCATTTCACCACACCCTACGGCACCTCCGGCGTGCAATTGGTCGCGACCGAGGATATCGCCGACGACAATGACCGGCGCAGCGACTTCAATGACGAGGACATGGTCATCGGCGTCGCCATCGGCAGCATCGCGGAGCAAATGAGCGCCAAGCATTTCCCGCAGGCGCAGATTGTGCGCTATCCCGATCCTCAGCAGGCCCAGTCGGCGCTGCTGAACGGTGATGTGGACGTCATCGCCGCCGCGTCGCCCTTCCCAGAAGTGCTGGTGGCCCAAGCCCCCGACCGCTTTGCTCTGCCCCTGAAAGATCCGCTGCATCAGGTGGCCGAAGGCATGGCCATCCGCCAGGGGGATCCGGAATTCCTGGCGTTCCTGAATGCCTGGATCACCGCGCACACCATGGATGAGTTCCTGCCGCGCACCCGCGCTTACTGGCTCGACAGCACCGACTGGCTGTCGCGCCTGACCCAGATGCCGCGCATCGAACGCGGCGGCGGCCGCTGATCCGTCTACGGAGCGCCAAGCTTATGGCGCGTTAGGCGGTGCCGAGATTAAAGACCCGGCGCGCGGTGCCCGCGACAAAGGCGTCCTGGACCTCCGGCTCCAACCGGAGGTCCGCCAAACGCTCAAGGCACTGGGCGGGCGAGAGCATCGGCCAGTTGGTGCCGAACATGACCCGCCCGCGCCCCACGCCCTTCATGTAGTCCACGAAGGCCGGCGGCAGTCTGTGCAGTACATAAGCCGAGGTGTCGACGTAGAAGGTGGGAAACTTGACGGTGAGCGAGATCAGCTCATCAATCCAGGGAAAGCCCACATGGCCGCCGACCACCTGAAGCTCGGGAAAGTCCAGCAGCACGTCCTCCAGATAGGGAATGAGACGGCCGGTCTCTGAACGCTTCAGCGGCCCGGTATGGCCGATCTGTGTACAGAACGGCACGCCGGCATCGACACACGCCGCATAGATGGGGTAGTAGCGCCGATCATTGGGCGGCAGGTCCCAGAGCCACGGCACGATCCGCACGCCGACGAAACGCTGCCCATCCACCCGGCGGCGGATCTCGCGCACGGCTTCCATGGGATCATTGAGATCGACCGTGGCGAGCCCCCGGAACCGATCCGGCGCGACGGCGATCTGGTTTTCCACCTCATCATTGCTGATGAGAGAGCCCTCCGGCCCATGCCAGGCGGAGATGAGCGCGATATCCACGCAGCCCGCATTCATGGCCTCCAGCGTCGCTTCCGGCGTGGTGTCCATGGCTGCTTCGTCCTGGCCGGTCCAGCGGCGCAAAGTGGCGAGCCAGGGAGCAGCCGCCATGCGCGGCGTGGTGACCTGAGCCCAGACGTCGATCACTCCCATGAGAGGCCTCCTGCAAAATTACTTAAGTAGTTAAGTATTAGCCCCGTTCCCCACGCGGCGCAACCGGCCTATGCTCCGTGCCATGAGTGCGTCCACCCATCGGCTGTATTTCCTGCTGCAACGGGCCGCGCACCGGCTCAAAACCGAGGCGGATGCACGACTGATGGCGGCGTCTGGCCTGTCCACGGCGCAGGCCGCCGTGCTGGTGCTGGTCTGCGAGGATGAGCCGGTAACCCAGAAGGCGTTGGCGGAGCGCTTGCAGCAGACGGAAGCGGCCATGACGGCCATGGTGCATCGGCTGGTGAAGCTCGGCTTTTTGCACCGGGAACGGGCGGACACGGACCGCCGGTCCTGGCAAGTCCGCGCAACACCGGCCGGCCGCGCGGCGCTGGAGCGCACACGGGCGCCCTTCGGAACCATCAACGCCGCCCTTGATGCCCAATTGTCACCGCAAGAAAGCGCCGCGCTCGCCGCCATGGCGCACCGCATTCTGACCGCGTTCGAGGATGATCAGTAGTCTGAGGCTGGCGGCGTTTCGCCCGTCGCCGCCTCGCCGCCCTTCCAGGTGCCTTGGCGCTTGAGCGCGTCGGCCACTTCTGGGGGCATATAGGTCTCGTCATGTTTGGCGAGCACACGGCTGGCATCGAATGTGCCATCGGCGGCAAGCAGCCCTTCTGCCACAATGCCCTGCCCCTCACGAAACAGGTCCGGCAGGATGCCCACATAGCGCACCACCAACTCCGCCGGGCCGTCGGTGAGGGCGAAGGCCACATGCTCATCGGCGCCGTACTGCACGCTGCCCTCCACCACCAGACCGCCAACACGGATCGCCCGCTCCGGGCGCTCCTGCAGAACCGCCAAGTCACTGGGGCTGTAGAAATAGGTGATCTGGCTTTGCAGCGCGGTGAGCACCAGCGCCACGGCCGCGGCCAGCACCACGGCCCCGACGCCGATCAACGCGAGGCGTTTGCGCTTGCGGCCTTGTCCCGGACGGCTCATGGGCGCGGGCCTCCTTTAGACGCTTTGCGGTCCCGGTCCGCGCGGTGCAAGGCGCGCCGGGCCCGGGCATGGGCGCGCAGGCTCGCGGCCACCAGCCCGCCGACCGCCAGAACGGTCACGGCATAGGCCGGAACCACAAAGGCCCAATGGCCAGGCAGCCAATCCTCCATCACGCGCCCTCCTCGATGATCGCCCGGGCCGGCGCGGGCGCCTCCCGGCTCAGCCGCGCGACCCGGCGCTCATAGAGTTCCGTTTTCATGCGCAGGCCATGGAGCGCCAACGTTAACGCCATAAAGCCCAGCGCCATGGTCAGAAGCGGCCACAGCATGGCCGGATCAATGGCAGGCGTGTCGAAGCGCGTGATGCTGGCGGGCTGGTGCAGCGAATTCCACCAGTCCACGGAGAATTTGATGATGGGCACATTGATCACACCGACCATGGCCACGATCCCCGCCACTCGGCCCGCGCGGGTCAGATCATCAAAGGCATGCCAGACGGCGATATAGCCCAGATAAAGAAAAAACAGGATCAGCATGGAGGTCAGGCGCGCGTCCCACACCCAATAGGTGCCCCAGGTGGGCTTGCCCCACAGCGCGCCAGTGACGAGACAGACAAAGGCGAAGACCGCACCGATGGGCGCCAGAGCCTTGGCGGCCACATCCGCAAGCGGATGGCGGAAGATGAAGCTCATCAGGCTCGCCGCCGCCATGGCCGTATAGCAGAAGAGCGCCATCCAGGCCGCCGGCACATGCACATACATGATCCGCACTGACTGGCCCTGCTGATAATCCTGCGGCGAGGTGACAAGACCCCAATAGAGCCCAAGCGTGATGCACACAATCGCCACCACCCACGCCACCGGGATCACCGCATTGGCAATGCGCAGGAAGACCTGCGGATTGGCGTAAACATGGATGGAGGAGCTGCCCGCCGCCGTCGCCATTCGCTTGCCCTCTCCCCCTCTATTCCACCGAAAGCCTCAAGGCCGCCGCTCCCGCGACCGCGCCGACCACGCCCGTAAACAACGTGAACCCCGCCAAAAGCAGGAGGCTTGGACCGGCGCCGAGGCCCAGCATGGCCTGCTCCCGCACCGCCGCCAGCCCGAAGATGATCACGGGAACATAAAGCGGCAAGACCAGAAGCGAAATGAGCACTCCGCCGCGCCGCAAGCCCACTGTCACCGCCGCCCCCACCGCACCGAGCAGACTCAGCGCCGGCGTCCCGATGAGGAGAGACAGCAAAAGCGGCGCCAGCAGCGCCACCTCCAGCCCAAACATAAGCCCGAAAACGGGCGTGAACAGCACCAGCGGCAGGCCAGTGGTGAGCCAATGGGCAAGGCTCTTGGCCAGAACCACCTGCTCCAGACCCAGCGGCGCCGTGGCGAAGATCTCGAGCCCGCCTTCTTCGTAATCGGCCTGGAACAGCCGGTCGAGGGTGACCTGCACCGCAAGCGCCGCCCCGACCCAGGCCATGGCCGGCGCCACACGCGCCAGCAAAGCCATATCCGGCCCCAGGCCGATGGGCACCACCAACGCGATCAGGGCGAAGAACACGGCGGCCAGGAACAAGCCGCCGCCAAGCCGCGCCGAAATCACCAGATCCCGCCGAACCACCGCCCAAAATGCACTCACGCGGCCGCCTCCGCATCCTCGGGGCTGACCAGGCGGCAGCGTTTGGCCCGCTCCAGCCGCAAGGGCTGGTGCAGGGCCGCGACCACCACACCGCCGCGCGCCCGGTGCTCCGCCAGCAGGGTTTCCAGGAGCGCCGTGGACGTGTCATCGAGCGCCGTCGCCGGCTCGTCCAGAATCCAGATGGGCCGCGCGCTGACCAACAACCGCGCCAGCGCCAGCCGCCGTCGCTGTCCCGCCGACAACACCCGCACCGGCAGATCCGCCCGCGCCGTGAGCCGCACTCGCGCCAACACCGCGTCCGGATCCGCGGGCTGTTCAAACAGGGCCGCCCAAAAGGCCACGGTCTCGCGCGGGCTCAAGGCCGGTTTCAGTCCATTGTCATGGCCAAGCAGGGCCGTCGCCAATAGCCGCTCGGCCCCCGTCTCGCCAAGCGCTCCGTCAGGCCCGCACAGGACCCGCCCCGCCAACGGCTCGCCAAAGCCCGCAAGACAGCGCAGCAGCGTCGTCTTGCCCGAGCCATTCGGGCCCATGACTGTCAGCGCCTCCCCCGGCGCCAGCCGCACCCCAAAGCCTTCAAACAGCGCCTGCCCGCCCCGCGCGCAGGCGACATCCTCGGCCACCAACAGATGGTCGAAGCGGTCGGCAGGGGCAGCGGTCGGTGGCGTCACGAGGATCTCCGATGCGGTTTTCAGTCTAGCCTTGTCTATCATATCCGGTGCCGAAACGGCGGGCCCCTATGGCGCACCCACACCGCAATGCGTAAGGTGTGATGGGATCAGGGAGGGGGACATGGCGGACGTTTTCATCAGCTATAAGCGCGAGGATGTGGCCATTGTCGAACAGATGGTGGCCTGCCTGCAGCAGCAGGGCCTGAGTGTTTGGTACGATGCCAGCATGCAAGCGGGCGAGACCTTTACCGACGTCATCCAGCGCGAGCTGAAGGCCGCAAAATGCGTGCTCGTCCTCTGGTCATCCCGATCGGTGGGCAGTCGCTGGGTCAACGCCGAGGCCCATCACGGCCTGGAGCATCAACGCCTCGTGTCCTGCAAAATCGAAACCTGCAATCCGCCGCCGCCCTTCAACATCATCCACCACTCGGACCTGACCCGATGGCAGGGCGACTGTGAGGATTTTCACTGGGTGCTCGTGCGCGATGCCGTGCAGGTGATTGTCGGTGGCGTTTCCACTCAGGCTTCCTCAAGCCAGCTTCAAGCTGCGCGTGATGCTGGCTTGATTGATTGGGGCGTTGAGCAAGAGTTTGATGAGATCACTATCCTTAGTCGTGAAGCTTACAGCTTATTACTTAAAGAGGGATTCCCAATAATTCTGGGACCATTACCTTATAAGGATTTTTCACGGGAATTCAGAAAAGATTACATTAAGTTACATGAAATGCAAGAAAACGTCAGGCAAATAAAAATCAATGTATTTTATTTATTTATTATTTTAGTAGCATTCGTGTATCTGGATTTTTCTTTCAGCGGCTTATCACCACATTCGGAAATTATTGTGGTATTTATGATCCTTTGGACTTTTCTTACACTTGCATTTGGGAGAGCAGCATACTCACTATACTATAGAGTCTCGAAATCAGACGGCGGAAGTAGTAAATTTTACGACTTCCTAAAGATAAAATATGGTCGCGCAGCGGAATATCTAAAGAAACCAATCTGAACGCAAGCTGTAAAATTAAAAAATGAAATTAAAGAACATTCAATACAGATATAGCATTTAAAATAATTATACAGCATCACTGTCACTATTAGATGCACCCAAAAAAGTAAATCGGAATTCCTTAGAAAACAGACTGAAGACTCATTCATTGGATTCGTAGCGGTTTCACATGAATTCAACATCATAGATATGATTAACTGTCATCCAAGCACCACCTAAGATCGACGGACAGCGGGAGAAACGCAGCATGACCGTGACGTTGGAAGAAGCGCTGATGCAGCTCGTGGGGCCGGGCGGGCCGTTTCCGGTGGAAGAAGAGTCCATCAACGGCGTCAGCTACCGGGTCATTCGCAATGGGCCGGCGACGCTGGCACAGTATTACGACTTGTCACTGGTGAATGCGGACAAGACCTTTCTCGTCTATCAGGGTGAACGCTGGACCTTCGCGCAGACGCACGCGGAAATGCAGCGCCTGGCGAGTGCGCTGACAGGCACGCTGCAGATCAAAAAAGGCGACCGGGTCGTCATCGCCATGCGCAACTACCCGGAATGGGTCACCGCTTTTATGGCGATCACGGCGGTGGGCGCGGTGGCGGTGCCGCTCAATGGGTGGTGGACGGAAGAAGAGTTCGACTATGCGCTGGAGGACTGCGGCGCGGTGGCAGCCTTTGTCGATCATCAGCGTCTGGAGCGCCTGAAGCGCCCGGCCCAGCGCCTGGGCTTCACCATGATCGCCGTGCGCTGCGAAGGGCTGTTGCCCGAACGCACCTACAGCTATCAAAGCCTGCTTGACGGGGCGTCGGCCGATGCGGGGCCGGCCTGGGAGGTCGCGCCCGACGATGACGCGACGATCTTCTACACGTCCGGCTCTACAGGCCATCCCAAGGGCGTAGTCTCCACTCATCGCGCGATCCTCAGTGTCATGATGATGTGGGGCGTGGCCACGCGCGCCCGCATGACCGCCACCGGCATCGATCCCGAAACCCTGCCCTATCAGGCCTCCTCACTGGTCACTGTGCCGCTGTTTCATGTGACGGGCAGCCACGCGATTTTCCTGCTGTCCTTCCTGATCGGGCGCAAACTCGTGTTGATGTATAAATGGGATCCGGAGGACGCGCTGAAGCTGATCGAAGCCGAGCGCATCACCGGCTTTACCGGCGTGCCGACCATGTCGTGGGAATTGTTGAACTCTCCGGAAGCGGAAAACTACGACCTGTCCAGTCTGACGGATATTGGCTCGGGCGGCGCCGCGCGGCCCGCCGATCACGTGCGCCAATTGCGCGAACGCTTCCCCGGCGCCATGCCCAGTTCGGGCTACGGCCTGACGGAAACGAACGCGGCCGGCGCGACCAATTGGGGGGACGATTATCTCACCCGCCCGGGCAGCACCGGCCGCCCCACACCGCCGCTTATCGAAATGAAAATCGTGGATGAAGACGGTCAGGACGTGCCCATCGGCCAAGATGGCGAAGTCGCCATCAAATCGGCGGCGAATGCACGGGGCTACTGGAACCGTCCTGACGCCACCGCCGCCGCGTTCCGGAACGGGTGGTTCTTGACCGGCGATATCGGCCGTTTTGACGCGGATGGTTTCCTCTACATTGTGGACCGGGCGAAGGACATCGTCATCCGGGGTGGCGAGAACATCTCCTGCCTGGAAGTGGAAGAAGCGCTTTATCGGCACCCGGACGTGTTCGAGGCGGCCGTGTTCGGCTTGCCGGACGAGCGGCTGGGCGAAATCGTCGCCGCTGTGGTCGTGCCGAAGCCCGGCCGAGGCCTCGACGTGGCCGAGCTGCAGGTTGAACTCGCCAAGCATATCGCGCCTTTCAAGATCCCCGAAAAGGTCTGGGTGCAGACGGAGCAACTCCCCCGCACGGCCTCGGGCAAAATTTTCAAGCGCGGCCTGCGTGAGGATCGCCTGGAGGGCTGATAGCGGCCCGGTGACAAGGGCGCGCCATGGACAAGACGGGGGACTGGACGGGGGACAGGACAGGTGCGGGCCTTGCCATCCGGTCGTTTCGGCCAGGGGATCTCACCGCGATCAATGAGATCTACAATTGTTATGAAGGCGTCCCCCTGGACGCCTCCACTCGCCAGAACCCGCGTGAGCCTCACTGAGGCCCACAGGCGCCGTTGAGAAAATCACGACGATAAGGCTCAACCGCCCGGTCGAAGCGCGCCATGGCATCGAACACCTGACAGCGCTGATCATCTGTTTCCAGACGGTCATCATCAGCCAGGTCGGCCAGCACACTGTCATACGTGATGCGCCCCTGATCCAGACGCACGCCGCCGTCGGCTTCGGTGTCAAAAATCATGAACCGATTGCCGCCGTCCGCGCCCCAGCTGGACCAGACGGGCAGGTCACCGTCGCGGCCGCGCCCTGGATTGCCTGTATAGGCGAACTCGGTCCAATAGGACATCATCGCCGCGGAGAGGCGCTCACGGCCTGGCGCGTTGTCTTCCGTGAAAAGGATCTGCCCGAGGGCGCCGAGCAGTTGATCCGATCCGAACACGAACGGAATTTCAAGCGCATGGCCCGCGCCGAGGAGGAACGAGAAATCGGTGACGAACAGCACGGTCGGCGCCTCGTCCCAATCGAAGCGGTATCCATAGACCGGTGCGTGGCCCGCCGCCGTCATGCGCACGGCCGGATCATCCACCGCGCGGACTTTCCAGGTGTGGCTCTGATAATCGGACACCACCGCATAGTAATTGGGATCCTTAGCCACGAAGACGAGGCCGAAATAGCTGTCCACCAGCTCCGGATCGAGAAAGTTGAAAAACCGGTTTTCGTCCCGATTGGTGCCGGTGATGACGGGCACGCGGTGAAAGCCCTCGGGCCGCCCGGTGGCCGTGATCAAGCCGTCCATGGGCAGTTCCACCCCATCGGCGATGACGCGCGGCAGATCCAGCAGCGGGCTTGCACCCGGATTCACATAAGCCCCGAACAGCGTCTCCAAGGACTGATCCTGCAAAAACACCGTCAGTGCCTCGCCGGACATGCGGTCCTGCTCCTCGGCCGCCATGCCCGCCTCTTCCAAGAGACGCGCCACGACGGTGCGGGCCGGGTTGACATAATCGCCCGTCAGGCCTTCCGCTTCAGCCAAGGGCACAGAGGCAAAAGTGCCACTTTGAATGACGGCGCGATGGAACAAGCCGTTGCCACTGGCCGAGGCCAACAGCGCCGCCACGTTATGGCCACCGGCGCTTTCGCCAAAAATTGTGACCCGGTCCGGATCGCCACCGAACGCGGCGATGTTCTCCTGCACCCATTGCAGGGCCGCGATCTGATCGAGCGTGCCGAAATTGGCGCTGAGATCGATCCCTGTGGGCGCCGTGTCCCGCAGGGCGCCATGAGCGAACCAGCCGAGCGGGCCCAAGCGATACTGAATCGCCACCACAATCACATTGTGCGTATTGGCAAGCGCGGAGCCTTCCACATGGCTCGACCGGCCCCACACATTGCCGCCGCCATGAATCCACACCATGACCGGCAGGCGCTCGCCCGCTCCCGGCACCGCATCGGGCGCGAAAGCGGGGGCGTAGATGTCTAAGGTCAGGCAGTCCTCGTCCCCCAGAAGATCACCTGGCACCACGTCTTCGCCCTCATCCAAGGCCGTGGCGAATTGGGGACAGCGAGGTCCGAATGTGAGCGCTTCGTACGGCACCTCCCACGCGTCGGCGGGGCGCGGGGCGCGCCAGCGCAGCGCCCCCTCGGGCGCGGCCGCAAAGGGAACCGCCCGCCAGACATGAGCCCCGGCCTGATTGGTGAACCCGGTCACCTCCCCTTGGGCCACGGTGCGGGTCGTCATGGGATCGGCAATGCCCTCTTCCACCGGGATCGGCTGGGGGCCGCACGCCGCCAGTGCCATCATGCCCAGCGCCGCCGCCGCGCTCTTCATCCACCGCATAGCCATGGCCATCCCTCCTTGCTGCCGCGTCATCTTGTGCGTTGCGGCTCTGACAGAAGCGTAAAACGCCGCTCGGAGCAAACATTGACGCGGGCAAACCGCGCCGACACACTGTCAGCCAAGATAACACTTGGCTGGGAGGCCCCTCATGACCGACGCCCTGGAGGCATTCCGCGCGGAGACGCGCGCCTGGCTAGAGGCGAATTGCCCCGCCTCCATGCGCACCCCCATGACCGACGACGAAGCCGTCTGGGGCGGGCGCAACGCGGTCTATAAAAACCCGGACTCGAAGGTCTGGCTGGAGCGCATGGGCGCCAAGGGCTGGACCGCCCCCACCTGGCCCGCAGACTATGGCGGTGGCGGCCTGAGCAAGGACGAGGCGAAAATCCTGCAAGAGGAACTGCGCCGCATCCGCGCCCGGCCCGCGCTGCTCAGCTTCGGTCTGTGGATGCTCGGGCCAGTGTTGCTGGAATTCGCCAACGAAGACCAGAAGCGGGAACACATACCGAAAATCGTGCGCGGCGAGATCCGCTGGTGCCAGGGCTATTCCGAACCGGGTGCCGGATCCGACCTTGCCGGCCTTCAAACCCGCGCCGTGCCCGACGGCTCGGACTATGTGATCAATGGCCAAAAGGTTTGGACCTCCTACGCGGATCAGGCGGATTGGATTTTCTGCCTGGTGCGCACGGACACATCGGTGAAGCATGCGGGCATCAGCTTTATCCTCTTTGATCTGAAGACCAAGGGCGTCTCGGTTCGCCCCATTAAGCTGATCTCTGGGTCCTCGCCCTTCTGCGAGACCTTTTTCGATGATGTGCGCGTACCCCAGAGCCAACTCGTGGGTCAGCTTAATGGTGGCTGGGAAATCGCCAAGCGGCTGTTGCAGCATGAGCGTGCCAATCTGTCCGCCCTCGGATTTACTGGCGCCACCTCGGTCCCCATGCAGGACGTGGCCAAGACTTACGCCGGCGAGGCCCACGGCCTCATCGCCGATGCCGTGCTGCGCGACAAGGTGGCCCAGCATTTGATGAACGGGCACGCGTTCCAACTCACACTGAAGCGCTCCGGCGAGGAAGCGAAAGCCGGCATGGGTCCGGGCGCCGCCTCCTCGATCTTCAAATATTATGGGGCAGAACTGAACAAAAAGAAGTTCGACCTGCTGATGGAGATCATGGGCGCCGAAGCGCTCGGCTGGCAGGACGACGCCTTCGGGGCCGATGCTCAGCGCACGACACGGGAATGGCTGCGCTCGCGCGCCAACTCAATCGAAGGTGGCACCACTGAAATCAATCTGAACGTCATCGCGAAGCGCGTGCTGGGCCTCCTGGACCACCAGTGATCCGCCCGCGACACAAAAGACGAGGAAACGCCCCATGGGAATGGTCCTGACTGAAGAACAGACCATGCTGCGCGATGCGGCGCAGGAATTCATTGCGGCAAAAGCGCCGGTATCGGAGTTTCGCGCCCTGCGCGATCGGGCCGATGCGACAGGCTTTTCAAAGCCCTTATGGCAAGAGATGGCAGCCATGGGCTGGGCCGGGGTGCATATCCCGGACGAGCATGGTGGCCTCGGCTTCGGCTTCCAAGGGCTGGGCCTGGTCATGGAAGAAGCTGGCAAGACCCTGACCGCGTCACCGCTGCTGGCCACGGTGGCGCTGGGCGCAACCGCGCTGATGCATGGCGGTACGGATCGTCAGAAAGCGGACCTGTTGCCACGCATTGCCAGTGGTGAACACCTGCTGGCGCTCGCCATTGATGAAGGCCCGCACCACGCACCCCATCACGTGACCTTGCGCGCGGCCGCCTCGGGCGGAGGCTTTAAACTCAACGGCACCAAGCGGCTGGTCGTGGACGGGCATGTGGCCGACACGCTGATTGTCTCGGCGCGCACGGCCAAGACGGACGCGGATCTGATGGGCATCACGTTGTTCCTGGTGGATCCGTCAGCGCCAGGCGTGACCGTGCGTCGGACCAGCATGGTGGACAATCGCAACGCCGCCATTGTCGAGTTCAAGAATGTGGCGGTGAGCGCGGATGCAGTGCTAGGCCGGGAAGACCAGGGCTTTGTGCTGCTCGACCGGGTGCTGGACCATGGCCGGATCGCCATGGCGGCGGAAATGCTTGGCTCGGCCCAGGCCGCCTTCACCATCACGCTTGATTACCTGAAACAGCGCACGCAGTTCGGCCAGCCGATCGGCCAGTTCCAGGCCCTGCAACACCGCGCCGCCAAGATGTTTTCCGAATTGGAACTGCTGCGTTCAACCGTGCTGGAAGCCTTGACGGCCATTGATCGGCAATCGAATTCGGTCCCGCTGCTCGCCAGCCTGACCAAGGCGCGCGCTAATGACACCCTGCATCTGGTGGCCCGCGAGGCGATCCAGATGCATGGCGGCATCGGCATGACCGACGACCATGACATCGGCTTTTTCCTCAAGCGCTCCGCAGTGACCGAGCAACTGTTCGGCGACAGCAAGTATCACCGCGGCCGCTACGCCACCCTGTCCGGGTTCTAAGCCGGGCGTCTCTCGTCTGGCTCAGGGGCCGCACCGCATAGGCGGCCCCCCTTCCCTTGTCCCGCGCCGTCCCACCGAATGGACTACCGCGCCCGCGCGTGAATGCGACGGGTGACCCATAGCCAGTACCCCTGCGTTCCTGTAGGATCGGTAACGGTTAATTTTTCGTATATGTTCAGCGGGGCATGGAATGCGCGTGCAGCGAGTGACCGCACCCTGAACACGAAAGGGCAAGGCGGGCACGGCAGGCATGGATACTCCCACGCCAGCACAGGGCGACACGACCGCGACGGCGGAGCCGGTGCAGGACACGACGTCTGCGCCGCGCCGATCCTTGCCCGTGCGCCTGCTCCGCGGCTTCGGGATCGGGGTCATCGTCACCAGCTTGCTGGCACTGCCGCTTGTGGTGGTCGCCGGGTTGTGGCTGGCGCAAGTGTTGGCAGAGATCGAGCCGCAATTGCGCCTGATCCGGACCGATGCTTCGTTCGTGGTGAAAGCCAGTGACGGCACGGTGCTGGGCTATGAGAGTGTCTATCAGGGCAGCAATCTCCAAGCGCACGAGATCCCTCCCGTCGTGCGCGACGCCGTCATCGCCATTGAGGACCGCCGCTTTTATGACCATGGCGGCATCGATTATCGCGGGATCCTGCGCGCGGGCCTGGCCAATATGCGTGCCGGCGCAATCGTCCAGGGCGGCAGCACGATTACGCAGCAATTGGCCAAGCTGTTGTTTCTCACCTCCGAACGCACCTGGGAGCGCAAGGTGCAGGAGACCGTGCTGGCGCTATGGCTTGAACACCATTTGAGTAAGGATGAAATCCTTACCCGCTATCTGAACACGGCCTATTTCGGCGCGGGCGCCTATGGCATTGATGCGGCCGCGCATCGTTACTTCAACAGCGCCGTGCAGGATCTGACATTGGCCGAAGCGGCCATGCTGGCCGGTATGGTGCGTGCGCCTTCTGTCTATTCTCCATTCGCCAATGCGGAACTGGCGCGCGAGCGCACCCGCGTGGTGCTGAATGCCATGGCCGATAGCGGCATTATCAGCCCGACTCTGGCCGTCAGCACCTCCACCGTTCCGGCGGAGCCGCGCCGGCGTGTGCCCGGCAGTCCGGACGGCGCCTATTTCAACGACTTCGTCGTGCGCCAGGCCAATGCCCGCCTGCGCACTTATGGCGGCGATTTTACGGTGCAGACGACTTTGGACCCAGTCCTGCAACGCCTGGCCAATGACATCGTCGCCCACCATCTGAATGATGAGGCCACCGCGCGCGGCGCTCATCAAGCGGCTCTGGTGGCCATGCGCCCCGACGGCGCCGTGCTCGCCATGGTCGGCGGACGGAACTACGAGGAAAGCCAGTTCAACCGCGCCACCCAGGCTCGCCGGCAACCGGGTTCCCTGTTCAAGGTGTTCGTCTATTTGAGTGCGCTCGCTCAAGGTTGGCAGCCGGACGATCTGGTGTTTGACGGGCCAGTAAGGGTGGGTCAATGGCGCCCGTCCAACTATGGCGGCGGCTATCGCGGGGAAATGACGCTGACAGCGGCCTTCGCGAAATCCGTGAATTCGGTCGCCGTGCGCCTGCAAGAGCAAGTGGGCCGGCAGTCGGTCATTGCGACCGCGCGCCAGCTCGGCCTCAACAGTGACTTGCGCCCCCATCCCAGCATGGCGCTGGGCACATTCGAGACCACATTGCTTGACATCACCGGTGCTTTCGCCGCCATCGCCGCCGACCGCACCGGCATCGAGCCCTATGCCATTGTCGATATCGAAAACGCAGATGGCATGGTCTATCGCCGTCGCGCGCCGCGCGCGAGCCAGTCCCTGGGCCCGGCGCGCCGAGACATGCTGCACCTGCTCCACTCCACCACCGATTGGGGCACCGCCCAACGCGCAGGTGCCATCGGCACACGGAGTTTTGGTAAGACCGGCACCAGCCAGGACCATCGCGATGCCTGGTTCGTTGGCTTTGCCGGCGACATCGTGGTCGGCGTGTGGATCGGCAATGACGAAAACACGCCCATGGATGGCATTACCGGCGGCGCCTTGCCGGCTGAACTGTGGGCCTCCTTCATGGCGCGCTATCAACGCATGCAAGGCGTGGGCGCCCCCACAAACAGTGACAGCATTGACCGTCCGGCGCCGCCGCCATCGACGCGCATGATCTTGGCCACCACGGGCCGGCGCCTGGAACGGGTATTTCCGCAGGCGGACGAACAAAAAGCTGACACGCCCCTGGGCACAAACGCGCTCATGGCCGCCGAAGCCCAGCGCCTGCGCGCGAGCCTCGGTCAGGACACGCAAGTCGCTGCGCCACAAGCCGCCCCCCCAGAGGCCCCTCCTCAGCAAGGCCCAGCCGTGGTGACCGGTCCGGCACGCGTGCTGACCACAGCCCATTTGCGCGTCGGCGGGCGTGACGTGACCTTGCGCGGCATTATCGGCGAGGTGGGCGAGCACGCCGCCCGCATGCAACGGGTGCTAGAAGGGGCGACCGTGCGCTGCCGCGTGGCTGCTGACGGTATGGGCTCGTGTACGGTCAATGGCGCGGATCTCGCCCGCGCGGCCGTGCGCCAGGGCAGCGCCTGGGCGCGCAGCAGTGCCGATGATGCTCTGCGCACGGCGGAACGAGAGGCCCGTCAAGCAGGCCTGGGCATTTGGGAACCCCTCAATCAGCCCACCACCCCCGCCGCCGCGCCGTCCACACCTGTGGGTTTGGCAACACCAGGCGCGCCACCTCCTCTGACGCCCCCGGCCGGGCCTCAGGAGCGCACGCCCTTCTCCGAGCCCCCGCGCTCCGCGCCCGCCCTGCTCCCGGTCACACCGAGTGACACGCAAGCGCTCAACGCCCCTGCGGGCGAGCGCAGCAGTGCGCTCGCTGGACTGTGACACCAGCCCACTGTGACACCCGTCCGTTGACACCCGTCCGTTGACACCCGCCCATCGCACGCACGACCGGCCCAGCGTTCATGGCAGAACAGCAGCTTTATCCGCAACGGGATGGCTAGAGCGCGGTCAACGTATTCCAGATCATTGAATGCGCTCTATGTTTTTATTCTGTCGCGTTTTCGAACCGCAAAACCGCACACACTTTTGCTGAAAACGCTCTAATCTTGTCCTATGCGGATGGTTCAGCGGCCGGATAGAGACCCCATCCCTGAGCCACGAGCGCCTCCACATCGTCTGGCCGTCCGCTGAGACGGGCCATCACCATCGCCCCTTCGATCAGCACAAAAGCCATTTGGGCCATGTCCATGGCCGCCCGCGCATCTGCACCATCACGGCGAAACGCCATCGCCAGATGCTCCGTCCACGTTGCCATGGTCGTGCGCACCGCCTCGGTGATCGCATCGGAGGTAGGCACTGCCTCCTGCACCAGCACCGACAGCAACGACCCGCGCATGCCCTCACGCGCCGTCAGGCCCAGACCCGCACGCCGGGCCATGCCTAAGACCAGCGCCTTACCCGACCGGTCCTGGGCAAGCCCCTCCTCCAGATAGGCCCGCACTTCGGCCCGCAGCCAGATGATCCCCGCCACGGCCAGCGCTTCTTTGCCGCCGGGAAAGTGATGATAGAGCGACCCTTTGGGCGCGCGCGCGCGCTCCAGAATCTCACTTAATCCCGTCGCGGCGAACCCCTGGCGCTGAAACAACTGCACGGCCGCCCGCAGCAACCGCTCCTTTGTGGGATGGGGGGCTTCCAGGGCTGCGTCGGAGCGCGTCGTCGCGTGTGTCATGCATGCCTATCCCTGACCACTCGTCAGCCGTCAGAGTACACCGTGTCGCTGTCCTGCCAAAACGGGCGCTGTGGTGCCAGCGCAGCAGCGGGGCCGGTGGATCCCCTTCCGATGATCGAGCCAGCGGCCGATGCGCGCCTATTCTTAAGATCTACAAAGCACTTTGAAAATCTCCGAAAACAGATGAAACTGTTTGAACCAATGTGAAACGCTTTCTAAGATACTCAAAGGATGCGAGCGATGCTCAGCAAACCTTTCATGACCACACAGGACATCGCGGAGCTGCTGAAAGTCGGCGAACCGACCGTGCGAGCCTGGATCCACAGCCAGGACTTGCGCGCGGTGAAACTGGGCCGGGAGTTTCGGGTCGCCGTGAAAGACCTGGAGGCATTCCTGGACGCACACGCAACGCGCGCGCCGGAGGCGCCACCAGCTAAGCCGACCGAGTGAGCCGACCGGGTGAGCACGGCGCCACGCACAGATCCTCGGCCAGGGGGCGCATGGCGTTGGGGCTGACGGCGAGTGAGAAGGAACAGCCATGCGGCAGGGGCACGGGAACGCTCAGCATGAGAACGCGCCCCTGCCTCGCTCATCCGCGCCAGGGCACGCAGACGAGACCCGTCGGCGCACCTGGCACGACCGGACCGCTCTCGACGCCCTGACCCTTCTGGAAACCCGCGCCGACAATGGCCTCACGGAGGAAGAGGTCACCACACGGCGCAGTAGCCACGGCCCCAATCGTCTGCCGGAACCGCCGCGCCAAGGGCCGCTGATCCGCTTTTTGCGGCAGTTTCACAATCTGCTCATTTACGGTCTGCTGGCCGCGGCGGTGATCACGGCGCTGCTCGGCCATGCGGTCGATACCATCGTTATTCTGGCGGTCGTTGTCGCCAACGCCCTGATCGGCTTTGTCCAGGAAGGCAAGGCGGAAGAAGCCCTCGCCGCCATTCGCCAGATGCTGGCGCCCAAGGCCACGGTGCTGCGCGGCGGTCACCGTCGCACCATTCCGGGCGAGGACATCGTGCCCGGTGATATCGTTCTGCTTGATGCGGGCGATCGGGTGCCGGCGGATCTGCGCCTGCTCGAAGCCCGTGGTCTGAAAGTCCAGGAAGCCGTGCTGACGGGTGAGTCAGTGGCCGTGGATAAAAGCCCCGAGCCCGTGTCCGCCGCGGCCGCACTCGGCGACCGCCAGTGCGTCGCCTTCAGCGGCACCATGGTGGCCGCCGGCCACGCCCGAGGCATCGCCGTGGCGACCGGCGCGGCCACGGAGCTGGGACAAATCAGTGGGCTGATTGCGCACGTGGAGCCCGCCGAGACGCCCCTGTTACGTCAAATGGGGATCTTCGCCCAATGGCTAACGGCGGCCATTCTGGGGTTTGGAGCGTTCGTGCTCGCCTTTGGCCTCATGGTGCGCGACTACGCCTTTGCCGAGATCTTCATGGCAGTGGTGGGGCTGTCCGTCGCCGCCATCCCCGAGGGCCTGCCCGCGATCCTGACCATTACCATGGCCATCGGCGTACAAGGCATGGCACAGCGCAATGCCATTGTCCGCCGGCTACCGGCCATCGAAACGCTGGGCGCAGTGTCGGTCATCTGTTCTGACAAGACCGGCACGCTGACGCGCAACGAGATGACAGTGGTGTCCATTGCGACCGCCAAGCGACTGTTCACCCTGGACGGGGTGGGCTATGAGCCCCATGGCGGCTTTGCGCTCGACGGCGCGGATGTTCACATTCGTGATTATCCGCTGTTAGCGGAAATGACCCAGGCAGCCATGCTGTGCAGTGATGCGAGCCTGCGGCAAGTGGGCGATCAGTGGACGGTGGACGGCGACCCCATGGAAGGGGCGCTGCTGGTGGCAGCCTGCAAAGCAGGCCTTGACCCGGCATTTGAACGCCAGGCTTGGCCACGCACGGACGCCATCCCCTTCGATTCTCAACATCGCTTCATGGCTAGCCTGCACCATGACCATGGCGGGCACAGCCGGGTTTTCGTCAAAGGCGCGCCGGAACGCGTGCTGGAAATGTGCGCTCATCAACGCGGCTTTGACGGCGATATCCCTCTTGATACCGCCTATTGGCACGCCCAGATCGAAACCATCGCCGCGCGTGGTCAGCGGGTGCTGGCCGTGGCCGTGCGCGAACGCACCGCGGCGCAGACCAGCCTGCAATTTGGGGACGTGGACACCGGCCTCACCCTTTTGGGCTTTTTCGGCCTCATCGATCCGCCCCGGGACGAAGCCGTCCAAGCAGTCGCCGATTGCCGTTCCGCCGGCATCGCGGTGAAAATGATCACCGGGGATCACGCGGGCACCGCCGCTGCCATTGCGCGCCAACTCGGCCTCGCCCATCCCGATACGGTTTTGACCGGCCAGGACCTGGATACTCTCGATGAGACGACGTTGCGCCAGCGGGTGCATGACACGGCCGTCTTTGCCCGGACGAGCCCGGCGCACAAACTGCGCCTCGTGGCCGCACTCCAGGCGGAAGGCGCCGTCATTGCCATGACCGGGGATGGCGTGAACGATGCCCCGGCGCTGAAACGCGCTGATGTGGGCATCGCCATGGGTCGGGGCGGCAGCGAAGCCGCCAAGGAAGCCGCTGAAATGGTGCTGGCGGACGATAACTTCGCCACCATTGCTGCGGCCGTGCGGGCGGGGCGCACGGTTTATGACAATCTGAAAAAAGCGATCCTCTTCATCCTGCCGACCAATGGCGGCCAAGCCCTGGTGCTCATCGCCGCGATCCTGTTGGGGTTCACCCTGCCCATTACGGCGGTGCAGATCCTGTGGGTGAATATGGTGACGGCGGTGACGCTGGCGCTGGCGCTCGCCTTCGAGCCCAGCGAGCCCAATATCATGCAGCGCCCGCCCCGGGCGCCGGATGAACCGATCCTGTCGCCTTTTCTCCTGTGGCGAGTAACCTTTGTGTCTATTGTGTTCTGTGTGGGGATTTTCGGTAAATTCGCGCTGGCCCAGGCGAACGGCGCCAGCATTGAGGAAGCCCGCACCATCGCCGTGAACACCCTTGTGGTGATGGAGATTTTCTATCTCTTTTCCGTGCGTTACCTCGCCAGCCCCTCGCTCACCCTGCGCGGCGCCATGGGCACCCAGGCGGTGCTGATCGCGGTGGCGCTGGTCACGGGGCTGCAACTGCTGTTCACCTATGCGCCCTTTATGGAGAGCTTTTTCGGCACCCGCCCGTTGAGCCTGCTTGAAGGGCTTCAGATCATCGCTGTGGGCATTGGCGTGCTGATCATTCTGGAAACGGAAAAACGCCTTCACACCTGGCTCGCCGGCCCGCCCAGCGGCGGTCAAGCCACGTCCCGTCCTCTCACCCCCCATAAGGCCGATGGCTGAAGCAATCGACAGTTACCTCTTCTATGAGGTCGCAGCCCTTCTGGTGCTGGCGGCCGCAATCGGCTTTATCGGCCTGCTCTTGCGCCAGCCGCTGATCGTGAGCTTCATCGCGGTCGGCATTTTGGCCGGGCCGTCCGTGCTCGACATCGCCAAGTCCGATGATCACATTGATCTGCTGGCAGAGCTTGGCATCGCCATCTTGCTGTTCCTGGTGGGCTTGAAGCTTGACCTCAAACTCGTGCGCACTCTGGGGCCGGTGGCGCTCTTAACGGGTCTCGGCCAAGTGGCGTTCACCACCATTTTCGGCTTTCTTATCGGCCTAAGCCTCGGCTTTGACTGGGTGACAAGCTTGTATGTGGCGGTGGCGCTGACCTTCTCGTCCACCATCATCATCGTCAAACTACTCAGCGACAAGCGCGAAATCGATTCCTTACACGGACGGATTGCGCTCGGCTTTCTCATTGTGCAAGATCTCGTGGTCGTCTTGGCCATGATCGTCTTGTCCGCCGTGGGCGTGGGTGCCGCTGGCGAGGATGATGCGGGGCTGATGGATGTGGTGCTGGTGTTCGCCTATGGCGCTGGCATGCTCGTGGCAGTGGGGCTGTTCCTCCATTTCATCGCCAATCCGCTGGTGGAACGCCTGTCGCGCGCGCCCGAGCTGCTCGTCTCCTTTGCGATCGGCTGGGCGGCGCTGCTTGCGGCCATTGGCCATTATCTGGGCTTTGGCAAAGAATTAGGGGGCTTGCTTGCCGGCGTCTCCCTGGCCTCGACCCCCTTCCGCGAGGCCATTGCGGCGCGGCTGTCCTCGTTGCGGGATTTTCTGCTGCTCTTCTTCTTCATTGCGTTGGGGGCTTCGCTCGATCTCTCCGTGCTTGGCGAAAACACTTGGGCAGCGGTCCTGTTCTCGCTCTTTGTGCTGATCGGTAATCCGCTGATTGTATTGGTGATCATGGGGGCCATGGGCTATCGCAAACGCACCGGCTTTCTGGCCGGGCTCACCGTGGCGCAGATCAGCGAGTTTTCCCTGATTTTCATGGCCATGGGCGTTGCCATCGGCCATGTCACCGAAAGCGCGCTCGGTCTCGTGACCCTTGTCGGGCTGATCACCATCGCCGCCTCCACCTATATGATCACCTACTCCCACCATCTCTATGCCTGGGTTGAACCAGTGTTGAGTCCGTTCGAGCGCTCCTCCGCGGGGCAACGCGAAGATGCCAGCCAAATCCGGGCCCAAACCTATGACGTGGTTATTTTCGGCCTCGGTCGCTATGGGCTCGGGATCGCCCAGGAACTGCGCCAAGCCGGATGGCGGGTGCTGGGTGTTGATTTCAATCCGGTCGCCGTGCGCCATGGCCGCGCTCAGGGGTTTGACATGGTGTTCGGCGATGCAACGGATCCGGAGTTTCTCGCCCATCTGCCCTTGAAAGGCGTGGCTTGGGCCGTCTCCGCTGTGCCCGAGCACGATACCGGCATCACCCATGATGATCCGCGCCGCGCCCTCATCGGCTCTCTCAATGAGCTGGCCTTTACGGGACGCATCGCCGTTTCCGCTCATACGGACGCGGTGGCGGACAAGCTGGAAGCCGCGGGCGCCGACTTGGTGCTGATGCCGTTCCGCGACGCCGCTGCCCGCGCTGCCGTCCTGGTCGCGAGCGGCACCACGCCCCCGGGGCATGCCCCGCCCGATCCGGAAGGCCAGAAGGAGTTCACCCCATGACCCACGCGCGCCCCACGCCTGGAGCCGGGTTCACGCATCTGCTGCTGGTCTGGCCCCCCGGTGATCATGATCCGAATCTCCTGCCGCTTGCGGGGGACCTGGCGGATCAGTGGGGGGCCGTGTTGACAGTCCTGGTGACCTTGGAGCCCCCCCAGGGGCTGGCCCGGCTCGCCCGGGCCGCCGGGACGTCCGTCGAGAGCATTGAAAGCCGTCTCATTGCGGAGGAACACGAGCGGCTGAGCGCCCATCTGCAACAGATTTGCCCTGATCGGGACCTGCGCATTGCCGTGCGCATGGGCAAACCCTTCATTGAGATCATTCACCACGTCTTGGCCCATGGCTGTGATTTGGTACTGAAAACCGCTGAAGAAATGCCGGGCCTGGCCCGCGGCCTGTTCGCCAGTACGGACCAACACCTGTTACGCAAATGCCCGTGTCCGGTCTGGTTGCGCCAGCGCGACGACACGCCGCCGTTCAAGACCATTGTGGCGGCGGTGGATGTGGATGATGCATCCGAAGCGCTTACTGGTCCGCATGCGGATTTGAACGCCTCCATTCTAGACACCGCCCTGCGCCTGGCCATAGCACCAGGCGCGGTGGTGCATGTGCTGCATGTTTGGGACGCACCGGGTGAAGGGCTCGTGCGCCTGTGGTCTGACGCACCGGATCTGGACAAGGCCGTGGCGGATTACGTGACCCAGGTGCAGACCACCCAGTGGCAGGCGCTCGACCATTTGGTGGCCGCGGCGCGTCACCGGCTGCTCCCTCAGACCACAGAGCACCCCTCTTTGGCGGTCCATATGGAACGTGGCGCGCCCCGCACGGTCATCCCCCAACAAGTTGATGCATTACAGGCCGACCTCTTGGTGATGGGCACCATCGCCCGCACCGGCGTGCCCGGCTTCATCATCGGCAACACCGCCGAAGACGTGCTCAACAGTGTCACCTGCTCCGTTGTCACCGTAAAACCGCCCGCCTATGTCAGCCCGGTCCGGCTGACCGGCGCACGGGGCTAGCGCGCGTTCAGGACAAGTGTGTGCGGGTGTCCGTGCGGAAAGCGCGCTAAACCAAAGACTGAGAGCCGTTTCAATAATCTGGTTTTCCGTGAAACGGCTCTAACCCCGCGCCGCGCTCTCGCACGAGCCGCGTGTCTCCAGGACCGGTCTGAAAAAGGAAATGGTTGCGGGGGCTCGCTCCACGCTATCCCTACTGACGTGCTCATTTGACATCAA
>CAZVEE010000049.1:0-25199 GCA_964625525.1 uncultured Alphaproteobacteria bacterium
CGCCAGCGATGATGAGGCGTGAGACCGTCCACCGATCATCTCCACACGGTTCATCTCTGCACTGTGGAAATGGAAGCCGGTCTGACCCCCGATCTGCGCCATCGCTTCCCATGGTCATCACGGGCGAGGGGCATCCCTTTTGGGATTGGCCCCTCGCGCCCGCCCGTTCAAGGGCGTTGGCCTCAGCCAGGCCCAGAGGACGGGCCTGGCCGCTGCCGTTAAGGCCGCGCGGCCGGGCTTGAGAAGGCGGTTCCGAAGAACAGGCTGTTGGAGATCAGACGTTTGGTGCCCAGCCAGTAGGCGCGGAAGGTGGGATTGTCGGCAAACAGGATCACCGAGCCTGCTCCCACGCGCTCGGCCGCCAGCATGCCTTTGCCCGACAGACGCTCCAGATTGGCCGGCGACGCATAGCCGGATGCAAGCGGCTCATCGGCATAGCGCACCACCAGGCCGAACGGGTTCTCGCCGGGCTCAAAGCCCTTTTCCCCTTCCTTGTGGATGAAGATCTGCTCGCCCTCATACCCAAAACCAAGCGGGTGGGTGGGATCAATCACGCCCGCAAACACCGCGCCCGTGATGCGCTCCTCGCGGTCGTAGTCGCGCTTGTCTTCATAGGCGACGGGGGCGGGCGGTTCGTCTTCTTCTTCCTCTTTGGCTTCGTCGTCCGTGTGCTCCACGCCGAGCATGGCGACATCGGCCAGCCCCTGTGCCACCGCCCATTCCGCGCCCTGCTGAGTGCCGATGAACACTCCGCCGCTGGTGATCCAGGACTTGAGCGCGTCCACGAAGCTGTCGGAGAGCGTGCTGTAGGAGCCGCCCACGGCGATGACATGGGTATGGTCGGCGAGGTGGCTGGTGTTCACATCGGAGATGTCAATCATCGTGACGGGGATGTGCAACATCTTGTCGAGATAGTGCCACACCTCGCCCGCGTCATTGTCCGACACCCCGTTCCATCCACTGCCGCGCCCCGTCAGCAGAAGGACTTTCGGCGCTTCGAGGGCCTGCACGAAAAAACCGCCAAGATCCGAGCCGGACGGCGTGCGCGAGCTGAGCGCGGCGTGGACCGTGACGCCGTCCTCTTCGACCGCGCGCACGGCCAGGGCATGAATTTCTTCCGGCGACATGTCTTGGCGGCGCGTGGGCACGAGCACCGCCCCACGCGGAACGTCCACAAAGCCGCCCGGCGTCTCCAGTGTCATGGGATCGGGGATCACCTTGGCGCGAAGATCATGGTGCAGAATGCGGTTCACTGCGCGTGGCGCGTTGAAGTGCGACCAGTCGATCACATAGGCCAGCACGCCTTCGTCCGGGGCGGGCGGCGCAACGGGCGCGGCGAGGGCATCCGGGGTGGCTGCGGCGCCGCGGCTGACCCGGGCCGCTTGGCGCGCGGTCAGCGCGGCGTGGCGCAGCCCGAAGGCATGCGGCAAGGTCCATCCCGACACGTCGTAAAACTCGACCTGACCCTCACGCGGGGTCTGCACCGCGAAGACCCCCTCCACAAGCGCATAGCGCGGTTGATCGAGCGATACGATGGCGCTGCGGCCGGCCGGATAGATGTCGGTGCCGACACTCAGGTCAGCGTCGAGCAACTGCACGGCGATGCTATGGGTGTTCAACAGATCAAGAAAGCGGGCAAAGCGACCCTGGTCGTTTGAGGTGAACACATAGGCTTTGGTCGGGTTTCCGGCCGCCTTGTCCGAGGCATCGGCGAACCAGCGCGATTGGAACGTTTGAAGCCGCTCGCGGTCGGCTGCCGCCGCGCTCAGCAAGGTGATCGCGGCCTGGAACTGCTCGGAGATTTTCTCATCATAGCGCGCAAGCCCGTTCACCGTGTCCTGAACCATGCCGCGCGACGAGCTTTGCTCAAACAAAAACGGCACGGCGCCGAGAAGGTTTGGATAGCTTGAGCCATAGCCGGGATAATAGTTGGGGAACAATTCCTGGCGCACGGCCAATTGTCCGAGCCCGTCAAACAGATCAAACAGGCTTTCGCTCAGCTCGGTCGTGATCTCATAGGCTTCGTCGTCGAACAAGGGATTAACAAGTTCTTCAGGGGACGGACTGAAGAAGTAAGTCGCGTTCGCGCCCATTTCGTGCTTATCGACGACGAGGAGCGGCAGCCATTGCTGCATATGCGCCACCAGCCCCCGGTTCTCGGGCTGGGCGACGGGCAGCCATTGCCGGTTGAGGTCGAAAAGATAGTGGTTCGTCCGTCCCCAGCCGAAAAAGCCCTTGCGCTCCCGATGAGCGGGGTAGGGCACGGGAACCGCCGCGCGGTGGGCGTTGACCCAGTTCGCCATTCTGCTCGCGCCGTCGGGATTGATGGTCACGATCAGGATGATGAGATTATCCTCAAGCAGGGTCCGGGTCGCCTCGTCCTGGGCCGCGGCGAGGTGGTAGAGCATCAAGGGCGCGGAATCGTAAGAGGACGGCTCGGCGCCGTGGACCCCATAATTGATCTGATGCACCCCAAGGTCGATGTCCGGCGCCTGTCCGCTCAGAACGGCGGCACGGCCCTCTTTGATCTGGTTCAGACGGTCGAGGTTTTCCGGGCTTGATGCGTAAACCGCGAAGACGGGGCGGCCGAAATGGCTTTCCGACACCTGCTCGACCGTCAGCCGGTCGGAGGCCTCGTCGATGGCCCGCACATAGTGCACGACAAGCTCATGCGGCCAGATGATCTCGCCCACATCATAGCCTGCGATATCTGCGGGCTTGGGAATATCGGGATCATAGGCGATGTCGGTGGCGAGCAGGTCTGCAAGCGGGCGGGGGGTGTAGGGCTCTTGGGCGTGCGCCGCAAAGGCGGTGGCGAGACATAAACTGAGAACGGTCATTATCCGCGTCAACACGGCACGCTCCATCATTGCTGAGTCCGATGATCGAGCCCCATGAGGCCCGGATCGAGGGAATGGTAGCAAGCGTGTTCACGGATAGGAAGGCAGCGCGGCGCACCGAGCCGGACGGTCCCAGCCCCGACCCGAGCCCCCATGACCGCTGAGGTCCATGGGCCGGTTGCGAATAGCCCAGAGATTTGCCATCGTTGCAGGCGCTGTGATGACCGCGGGGCGAGGGGGCGCGTGTGGGCAATTGCTCGCGGCGGGTCCTCCGCGGCGGTTCCTGGGTCAACGATCCACCGGCCCTCCGCTCGGCGGACCGCGTCTCGGTCAGGGGCTGGGTCGGGCACCTCATCGAGGGGTTCCGTGTGGCCAGGACGCACCCGGGCCGTTAGGCCCGTGACGGCTTTGCCCGTGACGCGGATGCCACCGCGGATCGGGTTCCATGAGGGCGGAGCGGGGCCGCGCGCCGGTCTTTGGGGCCTGTCCCAAAGCGGGTGGCCCGGTCATCACAAGACACAGGCCCTTGTCTTGGACAGCGCTGCCGGTGCGTCGAATAAGGCGTGAGGAAACCATCCGTGTGCTGCGATACTGATTGCTTTCGCCGCCCTGACCGCGTCATAACCGGCGCGCGCCGGCCGATAGGGATCCCGGCGACAGTGCGGTGCTGGCTCCGGGCGCGCGGTATGACCGCCTTGCTCTTCCTCAAGGACGGTTACTCTCCCCTTAAAGGCGGTCCAAACTTTCGGATAGGTCTTCCGTCCGCCGATTAACGTGATGATTACCCGTGCCGCCCGAGTGTGGGCTCGTTCACACGGGGCGCGGCCGCGCCGCGCCCTAGCGTCGAGACCTATGCGAGAGTGGAGGGGTAGGCTATGACCCTGGCCGAGGCCGAGTGCGAAAGTCTGGTGCGCATTGCTCGCGAGGAGCGCAGCGCAGAAGCCATGTACCGCTTGGGGATGTTGTTTTCCACGGGGCAGGGCGCCATTGATTACGACATCGTCACCGCCCACAAATGGTTCAATCTGGCGGCCACGATGGGCCATGAAGACGCCAAGCTGCGCCGCAAGGAACTGGCTGGCGAAATGACGCCCGATCAAATCGCCGATGCCCAGCGCAGCGCCCGCGAGTGGCTGTCCGTCGGCTGACCATCTTGCGCAGAGCGGCCCGCGCATCGCGCCTGCCATAGCGCGGCCGCTCCCGCAAGACCCTCCTTCGAGGGCCCCCATTCGGTTTGGCCTCTGCCGCTTGTCCCGCCCGCAAAACATTGATAATCAGATCCTGGGTAGGTGGCCGAGTGGCTGAAGGCGCGCCCCTGCTAAGGGCGTAGGCGGGTGACCGTCTCGAGGGTTCGAATCCCTTCCTACCCGCCAGCGTGAGGCCCGCTCACTCCCACCCCGCATCCCGCGCCTTCAAATGCCGGCGCAGGGCCGGCAGGCGCCACCAGGGCATGTTGGGATAGTGGTGATGTTCCCGGTGATAGCCGAAATGAAAGCAGGTCAGCAGCGACAACCATTCCGGGTAATCGTTGCTCTGCGCGTTGTGACGGTCGGTGTGGCCACCCTCGGGCGTGCGATGGGGTAAATAGGTGCCGAAGTAAAAGAGCTGTAGGGCCGACAGCCAGGCGGGCACGGCGAAGTACAGCAGCACCGCCCAAATCGACCCGCTCAAAAGCCAGAACCCAATGACATGCACATGCATGAGCAGGAAATTCCGCCAGGAATAATACCGCGAGCCGAAATCATAGAGCCACGGCCAGAAGCGCTCCCGGCTGTCATGGGTATAGTCCGGGTCATCGCTGGTGACGGGATGGGCATGATGGGCCCAATGGGCGGTGCGCATGGGTTCAAACAGAAACGCGGCATAGGCGAACAGGGCGACAGCGCCGATGGCATCGTTCAGCCGCCGATGCTCTGGCGCCACGATGCGGTGCATGGCGTCATGGGCGGTGATGAACAGCCCCACATTCAGCACCGTCTGAATGGGCACATGCAGCAGTGCCGCGCCCCCGCTCACTGGCACACTGGTAAGCGTATAGACCAAGTGCCCCGCCCACGCGGTCATTACAGCCAGCGCAATGACGATGCCACGATAGCGATAGCGCGGAAACGGGGAGGCTGTAGAGGCGGTCATGAGTGTTGGCCTTTGTTGCCTTTTGCAGGGCGCAGCTTACCGTATCTTCGCGTGTCGCCTTAGACCTGGGGCTGAGGGACCGAACGTCGCATCGGCAAGAGCCGGCGCACGGGTCAGGGTGCGGCCAGGCTAAGCTGCGAGACGAGACAAGATAGAGCGGAGGGAAGACGGGGCATGGGTGAGATCGCACTTAATGCGGGCCTGTTTCTGGGCGCATTGTTTCTCATGGAAGGGGTGGCCTATTTCGCCCACCGCTACGTCATGCACGGCTTCATGTGGTTCCTGCACAAGTCCCATCACCAGCGCGATACCAGCAGTATGTTTGAATGGAACGACTTGTTCGCGGTGATTTTCAGCCTGCCGTCCATCGGGCTCATTTATGTGGGCCTGCACATCTGGGAGCCCATGTTCTGGATTGGCATGGGCGTGGCGGCCTATGGCCTGATTTATTTTCTGTTTCACGATGTGGTGGTGCATCAGCGCATCCGCTTCCGCGCCATTCCCGAATGGCCGTTCCTCAAGCGGATTATCGAAGCGCACCTGATCCACCATCACGTGGTGGAGAAGAAAGGCGCGGTGTCCTTTGGCTTTCTCTATGCCCCGCCCATTGACGAGCTGAAGGCCACGCTGGCGGAGAACAAGCGCAAAGGACTTGTGTCCGACGACTGACGGCTTTGGCCGAACGGGTTCTTAGCGGAACGGCGGATCATCGAGCCCGCGCAGCTTCCGCGTATAGCTGAGGCGATCCCGTAGAGTTTCATCATACGCCAAGAGCTGAACATATTTCAGCACGATATCCAGATGGCGATCGATCTGGCTGCGGTAAAAATCATCCGCCAGGAACCGCATCTTGATGGCCCCGTGGAGGGGCTTATCGGATACACAGAGAATGGCCCCGTAGGGAATGCGGTAGCGATAGCCATTGGCGGCGATGGTGGCGGATTCCATATCGACGGCAATCGCCCGTGATTTCTCGAACTCCTCCACCACGGCTTCGGCCGGCGCGGTTTCCCAATTGCGGTTGTTAGTGGTATAGACCGTTCCCGTGCGGACGGTATCGCGATAGTCCTCTAACCCATAAACACCGTCTTGGCGCAGTGTTGTCTCCACGGCTTCGCGCAGGGCTTGTTGGATTTCCTCTACCGCTGGCAGGGGCACATCAAGGGGCACCTCTTCGTCCAGCACCGTGTCTCGGCGCATATAGCCATGGGCGATAACATAGTCACCAATCTTCTGGTGTCGGCGGATCCCGCCGCAATGGCCCACCATCACCCAGTATTTCGGACGCAGCACCGCCAGATGGTCCGTGATGTTGCGGGCATTGCTGGAGCCCACGCCGATCTGCACCAGGCTGACGCCTGGCAAGGGCGTGGCTTCGGTCAGCAGCGCATTGAGCCAGTTGCGGCGGCTGCCGAAACGGTCCCACACCAGATTGTTCGCTTGTGCCCATTCATCCGGTGTTTGGCTATTCTCGGCTGGAATATAGTGATAGGCGGGCATCTGAGCGTCACTGTCCGGCACTTCCTGGCGCAGTTTCTTGCGATCGAAAGGCTGGTCATCAGGTCCTTTGATCCGCGCCAGGATCTCACGGGCCTGAGCCAACTCGATGGTCTGGTTACTGCCGTCTTGGCCTCGCCCCGAATACTGCTCGGCCGAGCATACAAGGGCGCCGCCACCGCGCCGGTCGATCTCGGTCAGAGCGGCAAAAATGAACTTGTCAACATACTGACGATAGTTGGAAAACAGAATATAGTCTTGAAAGGCTGCCGGATCGGTCAGTGTGTAGTGCTTCAGCCGCAAGAGGGAATGGTCGGCCCGCAGGCCGTCGAAATTGGCGAGCGGGCGCGGCTCTGGCGCGGCATCTGGTGTTGTGGGTGCTCGATCCGTGACCGTATCGGCGTGGCGGGGCGGCCAAACGCCCGGGCCGCGCCGGGCGTGCCACTGGGCGCCGATCTCCGGCGTGACATTGGCGACGAGCGCGTCCCAGCGCGCCTGGCGCCACTCGCCATCGCGCAGAAAGGCCAAGTAGCGCATCCAGAACAGGGAATTGAAGAAACGGTACTCCCGATTCACCACGTCGGACTGGCGCCGCGCTTTGAGCGTTCCGTCAACCGTGCTGTCTTCGATTTCCACCACGCTGGGCATGGGAAAGGCGGTCTGGAGATAATCGATCAACCGGCGTTCGCCGATTTTCAGTGTGTTCACCAAGCTGCCGAACTCGGGCCGGTCAATGGCGATGGGCAGGGGAATGGGGGCCAGGTCCAGGCCAACTTCGAGCGTAAGACCGGTTTCCGTGAGCCGCCCAATCTCGGTATGGAAGTAGTGGTGCAGCACCTCCGGATTGCCGAGCGAAGAGCGATAGGTGTCCTTAACCGGGGTCGGATCGAAGGGTTTCAGGAAGCTCACCTTCTCCGTCACATCCGTATCCAGTAGCGCCACATAAGGATAACAGGCGAAGCGCAACTCGTCGAAAACCGCATCCGTTAGGGTGGCGAGGCGGCCGGAGTTAAAGACCAGCATTTGGTCTTGGGTGTGCGTGCCGCCCTCGCTGGCCCCAAGCTCGGCAACGATCTCATCTTGATGGTCGAGCACGATGCGAAAGGCCCGGTGCACCCGGTCACAAGAAATCCGATAGAGCGCCATCGCGTGGCCAAGCAGCGCATCTGGATCTGTCTCTCTGACAAAACAACGGCGCGGGTTTTTATCGCCTGCCACCTTGGCCAGATAACTGCCGGTGTCCATGGTCGCCTCCCTGGTGTCGTCTTGGGACCGACCCTACTACCGGAACGGTCATTGTCTTTTATAGACGTACTTTTCCGCGCCCAGAACGGAATCTTCACGGGTCTTCGCCATTCTGACGGCTGTCCACCATCACGATGACGTCCCCATGTACGCGCCCCTGAGTGAATTGGCCGTTTTCGCAGCGTCGCTCGTCGCCGCGATTTGGCTATTTGCCAGCCATCAAACAGTGACGTTGGCCCGTCCGGCGGGCCGCGCGGTGGCAGGGGGGCTCGCGGCGATCGCGACCGCTGCGCTGATAGACGTGCTGCGGGTCCTGGAGCCGGTGACAACCCTGCTGCCGGGCGCGCTCCTCACGGCGATGGTCTGGGCGGAAGTCTTGGTCTTTATCGTGGGCATGGTGTTGGTGGCTCGGGGCGTGCGGCAGGGCACGGCCCTTTTTGCGCGGCTTGAAGAGGAGGTGGCGCTGCGGGCGCAGGCGGAGACGGCGCTGGCCTCCGAGAAGGCCATGTTGCTGGAGACCCGCGAACAAGCCGATCGCGCCAGCCGCGCCAAGTCCGATTTTATTGCCATGGTCAGCCATGAGATCCGTAATCCCATGAATGGGGTTCTGGGCATGGCGGAGGCGCTGGGGCGCACGTCGTTGAATCCGGAGCAGCGCGAGATGCTTTCGGTCATTGCCGGGGCGGGCGAGGCCATGCGCGACGTGTTGAACGATGTGCTTGATCTCTCCAAGATTGAGGCCGGGCGGCTGACCTTTGAGACCATGGTCTTCTCCCTGGCCGAGGTGATTCAGTCAGTGGAAATCGTCCACGGCGCCAATGCTCAGGCTAAAGGGCTTGAATTCAGTGTGCGGATGGAGCGGGGGACGCCGCAATGGCGCGAAGGGGACCCGCATCGGATCGGCCAGATCCTCCATAATCTGTGTTCCAACGCGGTGAAGTTCACCGAAGACGGGGCGGTGTCGGTCTTTATTGGGCGGGATGTGGGGCGGGGGCCGAATATCGGCATTCTGATCGAAGTGCGCGACACTGGGATCGGTATTGAGGACGATCTGCAAAAGACTCTGTTCACGCCATTTGTCCAGGCGGATGAATCCATTCGCCGCCGCTTTGGCGGCACCGGGCTTGGCTTGTCGATCATCAAGCAAATCGTGGAGGCCATGGGGGGGGCGGTCACGGTGACCAGTAAGCAGGGGCAGGGATCCACCTTCCGCGTCATGCTGCCCTTGCCTGTCGCCGACGCTCCGGCCTTGGAGGCGCCTGTGTCCGCGCCGCCGGTCGCTGCGGCGGGGGGCGAAGCGCAACGCATTCTCGCCGTCGATGACAATGCCATGAACCAAGCGGTTCTGAAGGCCTTGCTGCAACCGACCGGGGCACAAGTGGAGTATGTCACCTCTGGCCAAGCCGCCATCGAGGCGTTCCGGCGCGGTGCCTTCGACCTGGTGCTGATGGATATCCAAATGCCCGGTATGAACGGGGTGGAAGCGACGATCCGCATCCGTGCCATCGAGGACGAGGAAAAACGGCAACCTGTGGCGCTGTACGCGCTCACCGCCAGTGCCATGGATCACCAAGTGCAGGACTATCTCAAACACGGCTTTGACGGACATATCGCCAAGCCCATCAAGCCGGCAGAACTCATGGCCGTAGTGCGCGGAACGGTGCCGCGCGCCGCCTGACGGATCTGTGCTGGGAAACAGATAAAACAAGAACTGGCTTGGAAAAGCCGACGGCGGTCCTGGATCCATGCTGAGGGGGGCTGAGCAGGGGATCCGCCGGACCGCCGTCCTGGCGGAGATGCGCGGGGGGACTTCGCATCTTCGCCGAAACGCTTCAGAGGTCAGCGTCGGGGTGTCCAATCACACGCGAAAGGCGGGGGGAGAACCCCTCACGTGGTTCGCGTCAATCAGAGCAGGCCCAGGGTGACCACGAAGATAACGGTAACGCCCAGATACCAGAAGGGCAGGCTACCGGAGGGGCTGTGACCATTCTGCATTGCTCTACTCCTATGCAGTGTTTCACAAAGACCCATGAAGGGTCTGGGGTGAAACCAAGTGTTGCATCCACGTCTCGGATGTGGGCCGAGGCTTGAGAACGTTAGCTTTTCTTCAAAAAGCTTAATATTCCCTTGCCTCTTCTGCCGTCCCCCGAGAGATATGGCGCCTCGTAGTCCGGTTCAAGTTTTGGGGCAGGTATAACGCGCGATCTCAAGTCGATGTGATGGACTGCCCATCGTAGAATCGCGATGCGTTTGAGAGTAACGCGCTTCTGCCCGATTCGCCGTCGCAGTGCACCGGTTTTTCCTATGCCTGCCCGACGTTCACCCAAATAAAACAGGGTAAACATGGCGCAGATGCGACCGGTTCTTGGCGGAATACGGTGCGTTTTTAAGGTTTTGTCCCGGCCAACGCCTCACAACACACGGTCGAAGGCCGCGTTTTCCGTCACATTGGGCTGGGTCAAGGGGGGCCGGTCAGCGCAAGGGCGGGATCGCCCCCTTAAACGCTTGTGTGACGGCAATCACATCCTGTTGAAGGCCGAGCCACAGCCCGGCGATCCGGCCCGCGACGGCCCCGTGCAGCGCCGCAGGCGTCGCGCCAGCGTCCAGGGTCACTGGACAGTCTTCATAGACGGGCGCGGCATCAGGGTCCGGGTCATGGGGCTCCGCCTGGGGGGGAACCCAGGCCATCCAGCGGGCCGTCGGCGGTCCCATGACCGTGTTGGGCAGGCTCAACAGGCTCGTGTCCTCGGGGCAGTGGAGATTCAGGACTTTGCCCACGCGCTCCGCGGCCAGGCGATAGGCGAGGATCGGCCCCACTTGGGAGCGGGCGACAATATGCGGACACCCCAGAAACACCGCCCGGTCAATGTGCACATGAGCCGCCAGATGCGGACTGGCGCTGGCCGCTTTCACCATGTTGCAGCCATGGCCATACGCCACAATACGCAAGGGCTCGTCGGTCAGGCCGCGCAAGGCCGTGAGGTAGCGCGCCAGCGCATCGCCCCCGGCTGTGCGCTCCAAGGACATGTTCACACCGGACCAGGCGAAGAGGCCGCTTTCCACGCTGCGTTGAGAGGGCAGCTCCGGGTGCTGTGTCAGCGCCCGCCCGCGGGCCCGCCAGACATCCGGCTCAACGCCCGCCTCCGCCAACCCGCCAGCCAACGCATGCAGGAAGCCGCCGTCGTTCCAGGAGGCGCGCCACCAGGCAGTTTCGCGCTGACCGGGCAGCGGCTTAGTGCCATGCACGACAATGGTGGTCATTTGCGCGTCATCCCCTCATCCCAAGCGCGCTTCCGGTCAATCGGAGCGGCGCACAGAGTTTGAATATAGGGGCGTCCGGCTCAAACCAATGGCTTTGGGATGGATCGTTCAGCAAAGCGGAAAGCAGCGCTGTGATAGGGCAACGCGGCGCGCATGGGAGCAATCTGCCGCAGGGGATCGCCTGACCTTAGGGTCTGGCCGCGATAGGGTAGTATACAGGTTCAAGTGGTGATTGAGTCGCAGGCCGGCGCGGGACAGCCGGCCCGGGATCTGGAGAGGGCACAACGATGGAAGCATTACCCGAAGTCTCTAACGAGACGATCACGATGATCTACGACACTCTTTTGACCTATGGCATGCAGCTCATCGGCGCACTGGTGATGCTGCTGGTCGGGTGGACCATTACGGGCTGGATCGCCGGTGCGGTTGGCCGGGCCCTGCGCAACAGCCGTCGGATTGACCGCACGGTTCAGGGTTTCCTGGTGGGCATCGTCCGCTACGGCCTGTTGCTGGTGGTTGTCACCGCGGTGCTGAACCAGGTGGGCGTCGAGACCGCGAGCCTGCTTGCCATCATCGGTACGTTGGGCCTGGCCATTGGTCTGGCGATGCAGGGCACGCTGTCCAATGTGGCGGCCGGGGTCATGCTGCTGCTGTTCCGCCCCTATCGGGTTGATGACTATATCGAGGCTGCCGGTCATGCGGGCACGGTGAAGGAGCTGGGTCTGTTCTCCACCGAGCTGGCGACACCGGACAATGTGCAGATCGTGCTGCCCAACAGCGCCATCTGGGGCTCGGCCATCATGAACTACTCCTTCCACGCCACCCGGCGGGTCGATTTCACTCTGGGCATCGCTTATGGCGACAGCATCGAGACGGCCATGCAGATCATTGAAGGCTTGATCGCCGAAGATGATCGCATCCTCAAGGATCCGGCTCATCAAGTGGTGGTGGGCGAACTCGCCGATAGCAGCGTCAACATCATCGTGCGGGTGTGGACGGAAAGCGGCAATTACTGGGGCCTGAAATTCGACCTCACGCGCCGCTTCAAAGAGGCTTTCGACGCCGGCGGCATTAACATCCCCTTCCCCCAAACCGAACTGCATGTGAATGCGGATGTGGCCAAGTTGCTCAAGAGCGACGCCGCCTGAGGAGACGACGGCCTCAGACGAAGAAAGCCCGGCTTGCGCGAGGCAGCCGGGCTTTTTCAGGCCACGCCATCGCGCGGCTCAGAGCAGTTGCAAATCCCGATCACGGGCCCGGTCCTGCAACTCGGTCAGCAGCGCTTCAATGCCTTGAGCATTCACCAGAGCGCCGAACTCTTCGCGCTTGGTCAGCATGATTGAAGCGCCTTCCACGAAAATATCGACGATCTTGCGCTCATCCGCTGCCTCGTCATTGTGGATGCGCCAGTCCACGCTGATTGGCGCGCCGCTGGAGCGCAACAGCGAGGTGCGCACCAGCACGTCACCGCGCCGGCCGGTGCGGATGTCCGTCACCAGCATGTTCACCGAACTGAGCCGCGAGAGCTGTGCGGCATAGAGCGTGGTGATGTAGTCCGGGAAGACGGCGTTGTAGGACTGCAGTTGCTGTTCCGTCGCGGCATCGCGATGGCTGCCCAGCATTTGCTGCCCGATCACATCAATGGCCAAGCCCTGGGACAGCACGTCTTGGAAGCTGGCATAGCGCTGATCTTCCGTCAGGCTGGAATCGTTGCGGATCTCCGAAACGCGGGCCAACAGATCCCGCAGGAAATCGGTCGCATGAGCCTCCGGCGAGTCCGGCTCGGGCGAGGCATCCATGGTGAAATTCAGCGCACCGGCGCCTTCATTCGCGTTCGGCGTCGTGGTCTCGCCCACCGACAGCGAATTCTCGTCGTCGTCATCGCGACTGTTCAGAGCGTCGGCCGGGCCTGCAAGTCCCGCCAGGAGAAGCAGCGCCGCCGCGCTCCCCAACACTGTATGTCTCACGCCACGCCCCATCCTGCTGCCCGAAAGAGCCGTTGTGCTCATTCTCTTCGCCCTCTCTCATCCCGCTGGCCGTTCGCTGGAGCGGGCCCACCCATAAGGCGGTCGCATCCAGCACCCTGCTCAAGATAAATCCCATGGCGGGATCCTACCAGAGGGCAGGGGCGCGGAATCCTTCACATTTGCGGAGGCTTACCCCCGCTGCTCTTCCATTATATCGAAACTCGTAACCCACATGACAATCCGTCGTGGATCATAGGCCGCGCCTCAGGGCTCACAGTTTCGCGAGAGGACGGCGGCGGCTGATGAAATCCATGGCCGCCGGCAGCACGATCAAGGTGGAAAACAAGGTAAACCCGAGGGCAATGGTTAACAGCGCGCCCATGCTCGCCGTCCCCCGGTGTTCGGACAAGGCCAGGGAACCAAAGGACGCAATGGTTGTCAGTGCGCTAAACAAGACCGCTCGAGGGGTGGTGGTGTTGAATACGGCCCCCTGGCGCGGCATTTGGCGCGAGCGTAAGGCCAAATGGATCCCATTATCGGCCCCAAGACCGATCAGCAGCGGAATGACAATGACATTCGCGAAATTGTAGGGTTGGTTCAAGAGAACTCCCGTGGCGGATGTGCAGATCGCCGCTAAGACGACCGGCATCATGATCAACCCCACCATCACAATGTCGCGCAGCAAAACCCACAACAGCGCCAGCACCACCACGCCCGCGATGATACTGGCGCGCAGCATCGCTTCTGACACCACTTCGCCCGCGCGGAGCACTGTCAGGGCGCTGCCCGTGACAGGCAGCGGTCCTTCGATGTCCGGTGACTGCCCGATGCGTCCGGCGGCCGCCTCCACCGCCTCCACGAAAGTGCGCCGATGCTCGGGGAGCATCAGATCCAGATGGGCGGCGGGCGCGACTTCCAGGCGCACCGTGCCGTCCGCCGCCTGATAACGGTCTCGAATGGCCGTGGGCAGGTCTTCCAGGCTCACGCCTTCCGCCTCAAGCTGGCGACGCAAGCGTTCAATCTGAAGCGGCCAAAAGCGGAAAATGTCCGCCGTCAGCCCGGCATCAAGCCCATCTTCATGGCGACGGATATCAGCGTAACGGCGCAGCGCTCTCGCCAGGCGCGCACCGGCACTGTCGGGGGGCGCGTCGGCCAGTTCGCTCAGCAGTGCCTCCAGAGCTGGCTCGATGGGGGCGGGTGTGGATGCCGTGCGGCGCGGCTCAAGCGCACTGCCCAGGCTCAGGCTCGCCGTGTACAGATGATCGAGCTTGGTGTCCTGATCGCGAGGCACGAAGTTAAGCAACGACACCGTGCGCGCCACATCGGGCAGGCGTTCGATCCGTTCGCCCACCGCCACGGCCGTTTCAGGATCCTGAGTGAGGATATTGAGACGGTAGGGCACCGTGTTGGGGGTCTCGAAGAGTTGCAAAAACGCCTTCACCGAGGGGCTTTCGGGGTTCCGCAACGACATGGGGTCGGCATCAAAGCGCACTTGCGGCAACAACAGCACCGCCGCCAGGCACAAGGTGGCGGTGAACAGGGCTAACGCCCGGCCCGCCGGCCCATTGGAAATCTGCGACCAGTCGTTTTGGATCGGCTCCGGCTGGAGGCGCGGGCGCGGCGTCGGCAGGATCGCCATGGCGGCCGGGATCACCGTAATGGCGACCAGAAAGGCGATCACCACGCCGGTGCCCGAAATCACCCCGAGCTGCGCCATGCCCACGAAATCCGTCGGCACAAAGGCAAAAAAGGCAAACGCTGTCGTGGGCGCGCAGAGTGCGAGGGCGCCGCCGACCTCATGCACGGTGGTGTCGATGGCGGTCTCGATGGTTTCGCCCCGGCGCAAGGTCTCTAAGACATGCAGCGCCAAATGGATCGCATAGTCGATGCCCAGGCCGATGAGCAGCACCGTGAAGGCGATCGACACGAGATTGAGGGACCCAATGGCAAGGGCTGTGAAGCCGGAGGTGATCGCCAGGGTGATCACCAGCGTCAAAAGCGCCGTGATCAGCATGGAGACGGAGCGGAACGCCAGCCACAGCAGAAACGTGACCGCGACAAAGGAGAGGCCGAAAGAAAGCGCAATGCCATTGGAGACGCTGCGCAGCTCTTCGGTGCGCAAGGCCGGATTGCCCGTGATCCCCACGTCGACCCGTTCCCAGCCAGGCTGGGCCTGGAGCTGTTCGGCCAGCGCCGTGATGCTTCCAATGGCCGCCCGGGCCGGTTGGAGCGAGGTGTAGTCGAGGGCCGGTGCCACGGAGATAACCCGCACGTCCATGGGCCGGGCGGCGGGGTCATCGGGATCCGCCGGCGGGCGCATGAGCCGTTGCCAGGAAAAGGGCAGGGGGTCATTGCCCAGGCGCGCCTCGATCACTTGCGCCAGTTCCCCATAAGCCGGGTCGAGGGCGGCGCCCAAATCGCCCGCATCGGCGCGGTTGGCGTCCGCGGCGAGGCTGGCACTGCGGGCGAGGCTGTTGAACAGGGAACCCAGCGAAGGGTCTTCGTTCAACGCCGCCAGGAGGGAACGGGCCCGGGTGATGCGCTGAAGCTGGCGCACCAGGGCGTCTTCGTTGAGGAACAACAGGCCATTGTCCAGAAAGAAGTCTTCCGCCGTGGGCGAATAGATCCCGCTGATCTGCCCATCGATCTGGCGTAGCGCCGTGGTCAGGCGCGCGGTGAACGCGTCGGCCATATCGGGGGTGGGCGCTTTCACGACCACCAGGATTGTCTGATTGAGATCGGGAAAGGCTTCGGTGAACGCCGCCTGCGCCTGCCGGTAGGGCAGGCTTGGCTCGATCATGTCGCTGGCGTCGGTATTGATCTTCAGCGTCGTCGCCGCGAGGACGCCGCCGCCGACCGCAAGGCCCAGCACAAGCAGCAGGGCAAGCCAGGGCGCGCGAATGACGCCGCCGACCCACCACAGCACGAACCGCTCGATGGTTCTAAGTGCGCCCATCCGTTCTTTCGCCCATCAGCGGCGCGAGGCTCGGGTGCCGGCGCGCCGTCCATATCGCATCGCAAGGATCCGCCCGTGCGCCGTGGTCGTGCCGTCGCGCCGCTGATCCGTCTGCCTGAAAAACCACCGCGGCATTCTATTGGCCGGTGCACGCCTGTCTACACGCCTGACGGACCCGGCCGGTCACAAATTGTGCATAGCCCGGACGCGTCCTGCCCGGTTTCACGGGCCATGTGCATGTCATCCGGTGCCAGAACCGGCGGTCCGTCGCGGTGCAGACCCCGGTGGTCCGGCGGACCGCTTGCGCCACGCGGGATGCGGCCCAAAGGCGTCCGCCATGCCACGGCCGCCATGAAAAAGGCCCGAAGAAAAAGGCACGAAAAAGGGCGGTCCCGGAGGACCGCCCCTGATGCTGTCTCGTGGCGGCGTCGGCAAAGACCAGGTCTTTGCCGTCCTGGCTGGTTTGCGCCAGGAAACTGTCGACGGTGAGCGTGTCGCTGTCCGCGGTGAGGTCCAGAAGGTCCTCGCCCG
This sequence comes from uncultured Alphaproteobacteria bacterium, assembly GCA_964625525.1. Lineage (GTDB taxonomy): Bacteria > Pseudomonadota > Alphaproteobacteria > JAJFIK01 > JAJFIK01 > CAZVEE01. The sequence continues at coordinate 16,431 of CAZVEE010000049.1, forward strand.
TTTCGAAGTCGCGGATGGTGTCATTGCCACCGGCGAAGAGGAAGAGGTCGCTGTCGGCGCCGCCTTTCAGGTCAGAGGCGTGCAGCAGTTGCAGGGTGAAAAGGCCATTGCCCGGACTGTCGAGCGGCAGCAGCACCCGGTCGAGCACCTGGACCGTCCCGTTGGAGGCTTCGATGTCGGCCACGACAATGGTCGGGTTGTCCAGATCCGGCTCGTTATCCACCAACTCGCCGCCATCGGTGGTGGTGCCGCTGAATTCATTGGCGACGAGCAAGAGCGGCGTGCCGTTCGGGCTGTCGCTGGCGGAGACGAATTCAATGATCTCCGGCGCCTGATCGTCTGCAATCGGATTGATGTATTGGACGAAGCTGGCGTTTTCCGGATCCGTGATGTTGTAGACCATCACGCCGCCAACCCGCTCCAGGCCGACAAAGGCATAGATTTGGCCGTCGATCTCGCCGATATCCACGGCTTCGGGCTCGGGGCCTTTGTTATCGGAGCGGCCGTCGAATTCGCCCACCTCGGCCACTTCGATGAGATTGCCCAGATTGGTTTCCTCCGTGCGCACGTCGGCGCGCTCGCCGTTCAGATAGACAGCCGAGGATCCGAACGTGTTGCCATCGCGCGGGGTCACCAGATCGGTCACCGCGTCGGTCAGCTTGGCCACTTCCGACGCTTTCGAGCCTTCCGCAAACGGATCGTTGTCGCCGGCAAGGCTCTGGACCACCGTGTCGGTGGTGGCCGGTGCGAGTTTGGGCGCGGAGGACAGGCCCGCGAGGCTTTCTTCCGGGCCGGGGGCGGGACCGCCAAGTCTCGCTGCGGGGGAGCTCACCAGGATGCTTATGAACTGACGCAGCGTCGGGAAAAACGGGGCGGGGACCACTTTTGACCGCGCCGCCGTTAACCAACACGTTTGTATGACGCGTGCATGACATTCGAGGCCAAGGTCGATGCGCATCGGACACAAACGGGCGAGGCAAATCCTTAGGTTTAGAGCGATAGGATGGGGCTCGGTGAGGCGACCGCCGGTCATGAAAAAGCCCGGTCACGAAAAAGCCCGCTCCGGAGGAACCAGAGCGGGCAATCCATCGTCATGCAGCGCGGGGCGTTACAGCGGCAGCATCACCGTTTCCAGGTAATCCGCGCATTCCTCTCTGTAATCCTCGACCCGTCCTTGCGCACCGAAGAAGCGGCGCAGCCGACCCCGGCGTTCCACAATGGGCGGATTGAAATCAAAGATATTGCCCGGATAAGCGTCGTTGGCGTCTTCGTCCGTCGCATCGTCGTCCAGGCTCTGGTCGCGAATGGCTGCAACGGCGTTACAGGCCACGGTGTTTTTCCGGAACGTCCCCGATGGCGTCATAGGCGCATAGAGGCCAAATCGCTCATTGGCGAAAATGACATTCCCGGTCAGATCCACCTGCTCGGGATAAAGCACCACCACACCATCGCGCATGTTGCGCAGGATATAGTTCATCTGTCCCGAAACACGGCCTTTTTGGACCACCAGGCCCGACCCGGCGCTGCGCAGGATGCGGTTCGCTTCCAGCGTCACATCCACATCATAGCCATCCACATTCACGCCGGTCACATTGCCGACGATCTCGTTGCCGTTGAGCACATAATCGCGGCGGCGTGTGGAGAAGGCACTGCCGGGCATCACATAGACGCCGATCAGAGAGCTGGTGATCATGTTGTTGTCGAGCTGAGCGCTGGGCCCGCGCAGTGTGATGGCGGGCACGCGGTCGTTGCCGCTCACCTCGCTATCCTGCAGCACCATGGTGCCGCTCTTATGCTCGATGCAGGTGCGGTTGCTGGTGGTTTCAGCGAGGGCAAAGGCGAGGCCGCGAATCTCCAGCGCTTCATCCCGGGCAAGATCGACTTTCACGCAGGACTTGCCTTCCGGCGGCTCCACCAGCACCCGGTCGTCATCCTTACCCGCACCAAAACGGGTGTCGGCGCGCAGATAAACGGGCCAAGTGAGGTGCAGATGTTCCGGGTAGCGCCCGGCGCGGATCAGCACCGAGCCCCCGGGGCGGGTGTGGTCAATAGCCTTTCGGATGGTGCGATAGATGCCGTTGCCTTCGCGGGCCACTGATTGATCCACGATGGTGCTGGCATGGCGAGCCCGCTTGATACGGCGCTTGCGGCCGCGACTGCCGTCGGACAGGCGTTCAAAATAATAGCCACTGCCGGCAGACGAGCCGGACGAACCCGACGACGACGAACCGCGGCTGCTGCTCACCGGATCACCGGGGGACCAGGTCGAGAAGCCGTCAATGCGGTCAACGCCATTGGCGTGCGCCGGGGCACTCCAGAACATGGCGGCGAGGGCACACAGCACAAAGGCGGCGCTTGCCAGAATGCCGCGAGGGCGGCGGACGGTTTGGGGCTTCGACACGGTCATGGTCGATCCTCCAGCGTCTTGGGTCCGGTCACGATCAGCGGCCATAGGGGCGCTCCCCCTCCTCGGACCGGCGCGCGTCGGCGGTCATGGTACAGGCGGGCAAGCCGGACAGGCGGCGCAGCAGGCGCGCCGCATCCGGATGCTTAAGATCTTTGGCTTCGTTCAAATAGGCCCGGGCGAGCGAGCAATTCTGCGGATGGCCCTTTACCGGCACGCCGATTTCATAGGCATACATGCGGCCCAGATTGTAGATGCCCGCCGGCTCACCCTGCTGGGCGGCGCGACTGAACCAGTAATGGGCCAGATCGTGATCCTGCATCACCCCGATGGCATTGGTGTACATGACGCCCAGCAGGTTCTGCGAGGCGGGATCGCCGCGCAGCTGCGAGGCGGCGCAGATGAGTTCCACCACCTGCTCCCCGTCAAGCACATCGCGCATGTCCACATTCAAACCACGCAGGAATTGGCGCACCGCCGCCCGCGTACCGGGGCCGGGGATGTTGTCAACGGGACCTTCATAGAACCCCAAGGCCTTGAGCGCCCGCTGCTGTTGCGCGATTTCGATCTTCCAGATCTTGCCCAGCGGATTGCCGGGCGCATCGCGGCGGGCCGCCGAGCAGGTCGTTGTCAGCGATTGCAGCGCTTCCTGCGCTTCGAGCGCCGCGGTGCTGGTGGGATCCACCGAGATCGCCGCCTCATAGGCCACTTTCGCGCTCTGCAGATCGCCGCGCGACTGATAGGCCCGACCAGACAACAAAAGCGAGCGCGCCTGGTCTTGGTGGGTCATATCCACGCCCCGGCGCACCTGGAAATCGCTGCCGCGGCCCAAGGCGTCCTTGGTCTGCTTCTGCGTGAACTGGAAGGGATTGCCCTGGGTTTCACCCCAGCCGATCCACTGAGCCCATTGCTGCGCCTGCTGCGTGCCGGCGGAGATATCAAACTGACTGAACGATTCCCGTTGGCTGAGATTCACCAGCGCCCGTTCCGCGTCGGGATGGCCGCCCATCATCGCCAGCGCATAAGCCGCATAGGCATGAACCAGACGGCGACGCGGCGCACCAGTGCGCTGATCAATGCGGTCCTGATCATGGGCGCCCAGGAAGAAATCGCCCTCCAACAGCTGCCCCAGGCGATGCTGCGCATCCGGTCCGCCGAACACATAGATTTCGATGAATTTGAAATACACTTCCAGGCGGACGTCATCGGAGAGGCGGCTGTCCACCACATGGGTCAGCAATTCCTCGCGACGTTCCTGCGCCGATGCGAAATTCTGCGCTGCCGAGAGCGTGTACCAGTAGTAGGCGCCGGACATGTTCCGGGAGACGACCCCATCGCCCGTCTCGAACATCTCGCCCAGCCGATACTGGAAATAGCGATCTCCGTTCCAACCCGCGGCCAACACGAAGATGTCGTGATAATCCTCAAGCTCGGCAAAGCTCGACGACAGGCTTGTGTAGCCGCGCCGCATGCGATTGCCGCCCAGGATATTCAGCGTGTAGGCGACGAGCTGCTGCACCACATTGCCCGCCCGGTCGCGATCGCGAAAACCGGCGGCCCCGTCGGGCAGGGCCACGCCGCCCGGCGTGGCGGCCGGGGTTTGACCGTAGAAGGCGCCGTAAGGGGCGCTGGTGTTGGAGATGCTGTGCGCGGTCGCCCCCTGCGAGAAATCTGGGCGTGCCGGCATGGTGTTGACCGACGGACCGCCGGAATAGGTGAGGGGCGCGGCGCGGCGCGCATGAGGACTGCGGACCCCATAAGCGGCGTCATAGCCTTGCGCGGTGTAACCCTCGACCACGCCCGGATTGTAAGGTTGCTGCACGGTCGGGCCGCCCAGGGGCCGGGCGCCGGGCACGTCATACATGCGCGAATCCACCACCGGGGCGCCATTGACGCCGCCCTCTTTCTCCGGCGGCAAACCATAAGGCTTGCGGTCCACCGAGCCATAGGGCTGCACGGATGAAGGCGAGAAGCTGCTCACGCCTTCAGGCGTGACAATACGGCGGTCAGATCCGCGTTGGGTCGGGCGTATGGCGGTGCTGTCGGAGGCCGAGCCGGCATCGCTGCCCGCATGGGGCGCGTTATCGGCGGATGCGTCGTCATGATCGTCGGCGAGAGCGTCGGGAGCGGGTGCCAGTGCCAAGGCCAGCACTAAGCTGAACGCAAGGCGGCGCAAACCGCCACGCCGCATGATGGATCCACCAGTCATGCCGTCATCCTCCCGGCCGGCCGTCCCGGCCACGCCTGCCATGCTCGCCCCGTTTGTCAGAGATGAGCCGGGCACCAGACCGTCCAAGGTCCCTTGAGCCATGCGCACTCCCCTCCTCACACTCCCGTTCGGCTGCCGTCACCCGCTTGCCGGGGCTGGAAAGCCTTGGTCTTCCGGTCATCGCCCCCAAGGCGCCGGTCGCCGTCCTTAACCTTAGCCGGACCCGGGGCGGACGAAAAACCCGGCGGGTGATGCTTGCGACGGTCACGGGCACGCAAGGACACTGATGTCCCTCACTCAAACCCAGAGACCTTGGCCCGATTCCGCCCGTTTGACCCGATCCTCTGGCGCCTCGCAGGCGTTCCTGGGACCGCTGCACGCTTTCTGTGTAGGCGCGCAATGGGACAACCGTTAGGCAAAGCCGAACCTGTTAACCCTATCTACCGAGAATACAAGACTCTCCCCGGCTGGCCAGACTCTTGTCTCAAAACGGTCGTGCGTCGCGGACCACACCTGACTTTTTTGTTGGTTTGATGCTCAAATGCACCAATCCACACGCGCACGGTGTTCACTTCTTGCTCTCTACGCCTCATGACCACGATGCCATGGGCGTCATCACGCCCAACCGCCGGCCAGCGGCAACACATGGCCGGTCATGAACCCCGCGCCATCGCCGGCCAGAAAGGCCACGGTCGCGGCGGCTTCGCCCTGCTGGCCCAAGCGACCCAAGGGAATGTTCTTGAGAATGCGGTCGCGCGTGTCCGGATTCTCCATCAGCGCGGGCGGGAAATAGGTCGGGCTCTCAATGAAATTGGGTGCCACGGCGTTCACCCGAATCCCGAACGGCGCCAGTTCCATGGCCAGGCTGCGCGTCAACGCATTGGCGGCCCCCCGCGCGGTCACATACATGGAATAGTTGGGCAGGCCGCGAAAGGGAGCAGCAGAGGTAACCAAGACGACAGAGCCGCGCCCCCGGGCCTTCATCGCCGGTATCAGCGCCCCGGTGCGCTCAAACGGCGTGACCACTAACGCTTCCAAGGTGCGGCGCATATCATTGGCGCTGGCGTCCTCGAGCTTCATTCGCTCAGCCGGAAAGGCGTCATTGTTGATGAGAGCGTCGAGAGCGTCGACGCCATGGTCGGCGAGGGCCGCGCGCAAGTCAGGACCCGACTGCGCTGTGAGCGCCGTCACACCTGGCGTTTCGGCTTCAAAGGCAGTGCGCGCGTCTGCGGCGGTGAAACTCTCATCCTGGGCGAAGACGTGGAAGCCATCTGCTTGCAGGGCCAACGCACTTGAGCGGCCCACGAAATGGCAGACATCGGTCACAAGAGCGGTGCGGGGGAGGGCTGGCGAGGATGACATGCAGGGTGCTTCGGGCGACGGGGCTCTGGCATACCCCTTTGGTTTCAGGTCCACGACTTTACACAAAGGATGGCACTTGCGCCGGGCGCCTGCAAAGCCCATGGTCTGTCCCAAGGCCTGAGTGCTCCACGTCGTGCGCTCCACGCAGCGGTTGAAGACTTCAATCGATAGTATCGAGTAGTATTTATAATGATTTCGTGACAGCCAGACTCACAATAATGAAAACCGCAGCAGGTGGTCGTACTGTAGACTTGGCGCCAAGCGTAAACACAGGCGCTTATGAGCCTCTCCGCTGCTCTAAGCTTCCTTTTTCGCTGCGCCTGCGAATTCTTACAAGTCCTTTAAGTCTCGCTTGACGCTCTCAGCCGCTCTCTATACGCTTTCCCGTGATGGGTTGGGTTGCGTTGGGTCTTCGGGCCCGCTCTCCACACCCTCTGTGCAGGGAGGACCCGGATGGGACGCCGGGACCTGACCAGATGGTGTTGCAAGTCGTGGAGAGAGGGTGTCGAGGCTCCTGATCACCGGACACGTCACCTGCGGACCACGCTCCGATGTTGGAGGGCGATCCGAATGGTGATGGGGTCCAGGCGGGAACCGTGGTGACGCGGTTGGCGCCATGGCACCGGTGGGCGGTCGCTCCGTAAAACGGTGGTGACGTCGGACCTGACCTGTTGGCCCTCCGGCCGCGCGGGTGGGTGGGTTCGAGTGTTCACGACTGGTAGAGACGGGGCTGGCGTACTTCTCATGATTAATGAGGACGTTAAGGATACGGCCGCGGATGTCGCCGAAACGAGTGTCCAAGTCACGGGCACTGTGAAGTGGTTCGACGCCGTTAAGGGATACGGGTTCATCATTCCTGACGACGATTCGGGTGACATCCTTCTCCACTTGTCCTGCTTGAAGCAATCCGGACATGACACGGCGCTGGAAGGCGCCGGGATCGTCTGCGAGGCGGTGCGCCGCCCCAAGGGCCTCCAGGCTGTCCGCGTGCTCGAGATGGATAACAGTACCGCCGTTAAAGCGAACGGGGCCGGGCGCCCCGGCCCTCGCGACGGGGCACCGAACGTCACCGAGGTCGGGGCGTTCGAGATGGTCCAGGTGAAATGGTTCAACCGGGCGCGGGGCTATGGCTTCGTCTCGCGCGGTGAAGGCACGCCTGACATTTTCGTCCATATGGAAACCCTGCGCCGCTGTGGCTTGCGTGAAGTGCGCCAGGGCCAGGACGTGCGGGTGCGCTTTGGGCACGGCCCCAAAGGATTGATGGTCGCCGAAATCGAAGACCCGGACGCGTGACGGACGGCGCCGACCCGGATGGGATAGGGGGAGACGAGGGGGCGGATGACGACAATCCGCCTCCCGGATATGTGCCGAGCCGGACGCGCGGCCCTTTCTCCACCCATAACGGCCCCTTCTTTCACAAGCTGGAGGATGACGCCTTCTTCCACGGCTTTCGGGCCCGGCGGCGCCATTGCAACGGGCATGGCATTGTCCATGGCGGGCTGTTGATGACGTTCATGGATGGGGCGCTGGGCACGGCGGTCTGGCGGGCCACGGGCCTGCGCACGGTCACGTTGCGCATGACCAGCGATTTTCTCTCCATGGCGCGGCCGGGTGAGTGGATCGAGGCGACAGCGGCGCTGCGCGGCCAGGAGCCGGAGGTGGCGTTTGTGGAGGGCCGGGTCAGTGTTGGCACACGCCTGGTGTTGAGCGCTTCAGCCTTGTTCAAGCTGATGCCCGCCAAGCGCTGACGGGTTCTGTCCCCACACATCCTTAAGGTCCGCCGGGTTGAATGCCCGTTTGACGCGTACTGCCCGGTGCGAAAGGATAAGCGCTGTTGCGTGCCTGTCGTCTTTTTCATCAATTGGGATATAGAGTGCCGCAGGGGGATCGCCGCCTCACGGGCAGCGGTCCTTGAGTTGCGCCGCTGGATCGCCTCAGGCATGGTCCGCGGCACGAGAGATAATAGAGAGAGGGGTTTGGCGCCGGGCAGCTGCGTCCGCTCCCACCATCAGACCGAGCGACCAAGAGGAAACATCAATGACAATGTGGCTGATCCTTGCCGCAGGCCTGCTCGCGCTGGCCTATGGCCTGTTCACCATCCGCTCCGTGTTGGCAGAAAGTCCCGGCTCCGAGCGCATGCAGGAAATCGCCGCCGCCATCCAAGAAGGCGCGCAGGCATATCTGAACCGTCAGTACACCACCATTGCCATTATTGGCGCGGTGATCTTCGTTTTGCTGCTTATTTTGTTTGACGGGCTGTGGGTGGCGCTGGGCTTCCTGATTGGGGCGGTGCTGTCAGGGGCGGCCGGTTACATCGGCATGCGCGTGTCGGTGCAGGCCAATGTGCGCACGACGCAAGCGTCGAGCGAAGGGCTGGAGCGTGGTCTGTCGGTGGCGTTCCGGTCCGGCGCGGTCACGGGCATGCTGGTCGTGGGTCTGGGTCTGCTTGGCGTTGCCGGTTACTTCTACTTGCTCTCAAGCGGGGTTGTGGGCGTCACCTTCGAGGATCCGGAGCATGCGGGCCAGGTGAACCGGGTCATCATTGAAGCGCTGGTGGCGCTGGGCCTGGGCGCCTCGCTGATTTCCATCTTCGCGCGTCTGGGCGGCGGCATCTTCACCAAGGGCGCCGATGTGGGCGGCGACATGGTGGGTAAGGTCGAAGCCGGCATCCCCGAAGATGATCCGCGCAACCCGGCCACCATCGCCGACAATGTGGGCGACAACGTTGGCGACTGCGCCGGCATGGCCGCCGACCTGTTCGAGACCTATGCGGTGACCATCGTGGCCACCATGG